>JBBITK010000046.1:10515-16644 GCA_037440805.1 Arcobacter sp.
ATTTTCATCTAAAGTGATAGCCTACAAAGGGCTTATTATGCCTACTTATATAAAGCATTTTTATATAGATTTAAGAGATGAAGATTTTAAAATCTCGTTTGCATTATTTCATCAAAGATTTTCTACAAATACTTTACCTCAATGGAGATTAGCTCAACCATTTAGAGCAATAGCTCATAACGGAGAGATAAATTCTGTTGAAGCAAATAGAGTAAATGTAAAAATAAAATCTGAGCAATTAAAATCTGAAATTTTTTCAGAAGAAGAGATGAAAAGATTATTACCAATTTTACAACCAGTAGGTTCTGATTCAACTTCATTGGATAATATGTTTGAATTTTTACTTGTAAATGGAGTAGATTTCTTCAAGGCTGCTAGAAGTTTAGTTCCTGCACCTTGGCAAAATGCTCCGCATATGGATTCAAATTTAAGAGCATTCTATGAATATACTGCAACTGCAATGGAAGCTTGGGATGGACCAGCAGCTGTTTCTTTAACAGATGGAAGACATATTGGATGTTTAATTGATAGAAATGGACTAAGACCATCTAAATATGTAATTACAAAAGATGATAAACTATATATTACTTCTGAGTATGGAACATTAACTTTAGAAGAAGAAAATATTCTTGAAAGAGGAAGATTGCAATCTGGTCAAATGATTGCACTTGATTTAAAACATGGAAAGGTTTTAAAAGAAGAAGATATAAATAATTACTTAAAATCATCTCAACACTATTCAGCTTGGTTAAATGATGATATGGATTATTTACAAGAGTATATTGAAGACACTTTCTTAAATTTAAAAGATTATAAGTTAGAAAATTTAGAGAAAAAACAAAAATATTTTAATATTACTTATGAAGCATTGGATCAAGTAATTGAACCTATGGCAAAAGAGGGGAAAGAACCTGTAGGTTCTATGGGTGATGATACTCCATTAGCATGCTTCTCTCAAGTAAACAGAAACTTTACTGATTATTTTAGACAAAAATTTGCTCAAGTTACAAATCCTCCAATCGATCCATACAGAGAAAAAATTGTTATGTCTTTAGAAACAGGTTTTGGAAGAGTACATAATATATTAGATGAAAAACCAGATTATGCAAAGAGATTAAAAGTAGCAAGTCCTATTTTAATGAAAGAGAAATATGATGTTCTTTTCTCTTTTGGAGATGAAAAATCGCCAAGATATGATGAATATTATAAGAATAGAATATTCTCTACAACATTTAAATCTAACTTAAAATCTGCATTAGAACAATTAGCTTCTTATGTTGTTAAAGCTGTTAAACAAGATGGTGTTTCAGTTGTAATTTTAGATGACAGAAGTATTAATGATAATGAAAAAGTTATCCCAATGGCTATGGCAGTTGGATATGTAAATCAAAGATTATTAAAAGAAGAGACTAGACATAATGTTTCAATAGTTGCAGTTACAGGAGAAGTTTATGATCCTCATATGGCGGCTGTTTTAGTGGCATTTGGTTGTGCAGCAATTTATCCATATATGATGTATGCTTCAACAGTTGCTTTATTCCAAAAACAAAAACCAACAAAATATGAGATGCAAAAATATCTTAAAAATACTCAAAAATCAGTTAATGCTGGATTATTGAAAATCATGTCAAAAATGGGTATTTGTACAATAGCATCTTATAGAAATTCTGGTTTATTTGATATTATTGGATTAAGTGATGAAATTATAAATGATTGTTTTACAGGTTCTCATAGTGATTTAGCTGGTTTAAATTATTCTGATATTGAAGAAAAAATAAACAGATCTCATGTTAATGCATTCAAAGAAGAAAATTCTATTTTCCCATTAGATCTAGGTGGTTTTTATAAGTATTCAAATGGTGGAGAGTATCATGATTATGGTCCAGCTACTACAAAAGCAATGCACAATAAAACAGCTTCTTCAAAAGAAGATATTACAGACTTTGATGGATTAAGAGAACTTGTTAAAAATAGAGATAAAAAATTTATTAGGGATTTCTTTGAATTTAACTCTGATAGAAAAGCAATAGATATTAGCGAAGTTGAATCAAAAGAAGATATTTTTAAAAGATTTGCAACGGCCGCTATGTCTCTTGGTTCTATATCTCCAGAGGCTCATGAAGCAATGGCAACTGCTATGAATACAATTGGTGGTATGAGTAACTCAGGTGAAGGTGGAGAAGATGCAAAAAGATTTGGAACAATTAGAAATTCTAAAATCAAACAAGTTGCATCAGGAAGATTTGGAGTAACACCTGCTTATTTAAGAAGTGCAGAAGAGTTACAAATTAAAGTGGCACAAGGTGCAAAACCAGGTGAAGGTGGACAATTACCAGGACATAAAGTAACAGGTCTTATTGCAACATTAAGACATACAATTGCAGGTGTTACACTAATTTCACCACCACCACACCATGATATTTATTCTATTGAAGATTTAGCACAGTTAATTTTTGATTTAAAACAAGTAAATCCACTTGCAAAAATTACAGTTAAATTGGTTTCTTCAATTGGTGTTGGAACGATTGCAGCTGGAGTTGCAAAAGCTTATGCTGATAAGATTATTATCTCTGGTGGAGATGGTGGAACAGGTGCTGCTCCATTAACATCAATAAAACATGCTGGAAATCCATGGGAATTAGGTTTGTCTGAAGCTCACAATGCATTAAAAGCGAATCACTTAAGAGAGTTTGTTCATGTTCAAACAGATGGGGGATTAAAAACTGGACTTGATGTTGTTAAAGCAGCGATGTTGGGTGCAGAGTCTTATGCATTTGGAACAGCTTCTTTAACTCTTCTAGGATGTAAAATTTTAAGAATTTGTCATACTAATAAATGTTCAGTTGGGGTTGCTACTCAAGATGAAACTTTAAGAGATCACTTTACAGGAACTGTTGAAAGACTAATCTCTTATTTTACATTTATAGCTGAAGATGTAAGAGCAATTCTTGCTAGTTTAGGTTATAAAACAATAGAAGAGATAGTTGGAAGAACAGATTTATTAAAAGTTATTGATGATAAATTTGCACAAAAATTTGATTTCCAAAATGTTTTAAGAAGAATAGATGGAGTTGATACTTGTCAAAGAGAAACAAATGCTCCATTTGATGATAATAAATTTGAAAAAGAGTTATTGAAAAAAGTTCATAGAACAATTGAAAATCCAAATTCACCAATTAAAGTAAATGCAGAGATTTGTAACTTAAATAGATCTTTTGGTGCATTAATTTCTGGAGAAATTGCAAGATTCTATGGAGACAAAGGTTTACCAGAAAACTCTATAACTTTCAATTTAAAAGGAATTGCTGGACAATCATTTGGTGCATTCTTATCTAAAGGTATAAATATCTATTTAGATGGTGCTGCAAATGATTATGTTGGTAAAGGGATGAATGGTGGAAAAATCATTATAAATCCAATGCATCAAGGTAAAGATTTTGCAGGTGCTGGAAATACTTGTTTATATGGAGCTACTGGCGGAAAACTTTACATTAGAGCAGCAGTTGGTGAGAGATTTGGAGTTAGAAATTCAGGAGCTACTTCTGTTGTAGAAGGAACAGGAGATAATGCTTGTGAGTATATGACAGGTGGAATCGCAGTTATTTTAGGAAATACTGGAGTTAATTTTGGTGCAGGTATGACAGGTGGTTTAGCTTTCATATATGACCCTGAAAAAACTTTTGTAGATAAAATGAATCAAGAATTAATTGAACCTGTTAGAGTTGATACAGATGATACAGAGAGAGAAAGATTATATTTAAAAAGATTATTGTTAGATTATTTACATGAAACAGAGAGTGAGATAGCTGAACATATAATCCAAAACTTTAGAGCAGAAATTAGAAACTTCTGGATGGTAAAACCAAAAAATATGACAGTATTACCACTTGATCCAGACAAGGGAGATTGATAAAATGTTAAATTTTACAAAATTTGAAAGAGTAAGTCCAGAAAAAAGAGATGTACTTCAAAGATTAAAAGATTATAATGAGGTATATCAAGTTTTTGCTAAGCAAAGAGCAACAGAACAAGCTGATAGATGTATGCAATGTGGAGATCCATATTGCCATACAGGTTGTCCATTAGGAAACTATATTCCAGCATGGTTAAAGCAGACTGCTTCTAAAAATCCAGATTTGGCTTTTGCATTATCAAATGAAACTTCTCCTTTCCCTGAAATTTTAGGAAGAATTTGTCCTCAAGATGTTTTATGTGAAGGTGCTTGTTCTTTGAATACAGGGCATGGAGCTATTTCTATTGGTGCAATAGAAACATTTGTTTCTGAAAGTGCTTTTGAAAATGGTTTAAAACCTCAATTTACAGCTAAGAAGAATGATAAAAGAGTAGCAGTTATTGGTTCTGGACCTTCTGGAATTTCAGCAGCAACTTTCCTTTTGAGAAAAGGTTTCCAAGTTGAAATGTTTGAAAGAGCAGATAGAGCTGGTGGTTTATTAATGTATGGAATTCCAGGTTTTAAACTTGATAAAACAACAGTTGATAGAAGAATTAACTGGTTATTAGAAGCTGGTTTAAAGTTGCATTTAAATTGTGAGATAGGAAAAGATAAATCAATAGCTGACTTAGAAAAAGAGTTTGATGCTATTTACTTGGCTATTGGAGCAACAAAAAGTAATCAAGCTAAAATTTATGGAGAAGAGTCATCAAATGTTTATTTTGCAATAGATTTCTTAACAGGTATTCAGAAGAGAAATTTAGGTAATACTAAAGTTGAATTTGTTGATGTTAAAGAAAAAAATGTGGTTGTAATTGGTGGTGGAGATACTGCTATGGACTGCGTTAGAACTTCTGTTAGAGAGGGTGCAAATAGTGTTAAATGTCTTTATAGAAGAGATGAAATAAATATGCCAGGAAGTAAAAAAGAGGTTGTAAATGCAAAAGAAGAGGGAGTTGAATTTGTATTTAATGTATCTCCTAAATCTATAAAAACTTCAAATGGTTTAGCAACAGGTGTAGAGTTATCTCAAACTATGATGAGTGAACCAGATGCTTCAGGAAGACAAAAAGTAGTTGTTAAAGATGGAAGTGAATATATTGAAGAAGCTGATGTTGTTATTTTAGCACTTGGTTTCTCTCCAGAAGTTCCAGAGTTCTTAAAAGAGTTGAATGTTGAAACAAACTCTTGGGGTGGAATAATTGTTGATTCTAAATTTAGAACTTCAAACAAAAAAGTTTACGCTGGTGGAGACTGTAAAAGAGGTGCTCACTTAGCCGTAACTGCAGCTGCAGAAGGTAGAGAAGCAGCAAAAGCTATCATAAAAGAACTATTATAATTTTATGCCTTTTTCTATTACAGCCTCTTTTAAAGAACAATTTATAGAGGCTGTAATAAGTGCTAATCAAAAACTTTTTACTTATATAAACAATGAATTAAAAAAAAATGATTTTTTATACTCTAACACTATTGGTTTTGGAGGAGATAACTCTTTAAATATTGATTTATTTGCTGAAAATATTTTTATTGAATTTTTAAGCTATTTTGGAAACATATACTCTGAAGAGAGAGGTTTTGTAGATTTTAATAAAGATTACACAATAGTTATTGATCCAATAGACGGTAGCAATAATTTTTATTCAAATTTACCATATATGGTTCGTCTGTCGCTTTAAAAAAAGATAATCAGACCATAGCTGGGTTTGTAACAAATTTTGTAAATGGAATTGTTACTTATAGAGCTTTTGGTGGTGATTTAATTTATTACTCTTTAATACAAAATAAAATTATCATTCCTTTTATACAAAATAATTCAAATCTTGCAATTTTTGAAAAATCTTATGCTTATCCTGAAATTTGTAATAGATTTTTTGAGGAAAAAATAAAATATAGAACACTAGGAGCAGCAGCGTTGTCTTTATGTGATGCTAGAAAATATAAGTTCGTCTTATATTGTGGAAATATCAGGGATTTTGATGTTGATGCTAGTTTGTATATTTGTAGTGATATGTTTATATACAAAGAAGAAAATAAATTGATAATAGCTAAAACTAAAGATGTTTTAGAAAAAGTTAAAGAGATTATAAACTTTAATAGGTTATAACTCCAAGGTAAATTTATTGTAGGGAAGAGTTAATATGTCTTTAATGATTACAGATGAATGTATTGCATGTGAT
>JBBITK010000047.1:0-3559 GCA_037440805.1 Arcobacter sp.
GAAAAAATAGACAAAAAATAATTCAGTTAATTAATATAACAATTTAGAGAAAATTGTAAATAATTGAAGGATTTAAAAAAGTGCTTAATTAGATAGTTTTAACATAAAAATTTAATTTGTTATTAATTATTTAAAGATATTATTATTTTATGAAAATGAATGATATAAAAAATTATATAAATAGATTACAAAAAGGCGAACTTCATGTACATTTTAATGGATTAGTCTCAACTGATATAATTATAAAAGTTATAAAAGATGAATCGATTAAGCTTCCTGATTATATAGATTTAAAAAATGATTTAATTATTAAAAGTCCTGTAAATAATTTAAGAGAATATATAAAACCTTGGGAAATATTAAGACAAATACCAAATAAAAAACATAGTTTAAGAATTATGATGTTAAATGCTTTTCAAAATTTAGAACTTCAAAATACAAAGTTTGTCGAAATCAGGAATAGTATAATTTATTTAGCTCATATAAACAATATAAGTGTATATGAAGCAATGAAATGGTTTTTGGATGAACTTGAATATGCTTCTAATAAATATAAAATTAAAGCAGGGTTAATATTAACTATTTCAAGAGGTGATTATTGTTTAGATAATTTAAATGTATTATTAAAAGCTTATGAAAAATTAGGAAAGCCTTCATCTATTGTAGGATTAGATTTAGCAGGAGATGAAGATATTGGAATTTTAGATGATGTAAGTAAAGCTTTCAAAAATGCTAAGAACAAGTACGATTTAAAAATTACTATACATGCTGGTGAGACAGGTAATAATGAAAATATTATTAAAGCTATAGATTTATTTGAAGCAGATAGGATTGGTCATGGAACAGCAGCAGGAAAAAGTTTAGAAGTCATGAATTACTTAAAAGAGAAAAATATATGTGTAGAAGTTTGTCTTATAAGTAATAGGTTAACAAGAGCAGTAAACAAAGATGAAAACCATCCAATAATTAATTTTATAGAAAATGAAGTACCTTTTGTTTTATCTACTGACAATCCATCAATTCATAATAAAACACTTAATGATGATTATTTTGAATTCTATAAAGAAACAAAAAGAATTGATATTTTAAATAAAATGTATGATTCTCAAAAAAAATTTACTTTTTTAAAAGGAATTGAATGAAAATTAGATTTGTAACGAATAATGATAATAAATTAAAGGAAGTGCAATCTTTTCTTAAAACAGTTGAAATAGTTCCTGCAAAATTAAAAATTGAAGAAATTCAAACTAATGATGTAGAAAAATTAGTAAAAGATAAGTTGTTAAAAGCTTTTTCAAAAGTAGGTAGACCTGTTTTTGTAGAACATACAGGATTATATATGAAAAGCTTAAATGATTTTCCCGGTGGATTAACACAAATATTTTGGGATAAACTTCAAGCTGATAAGTTTTCTGAATTATTTGGTTCGTTGAAAGAAACTAAAGTTATTGCTAGTACAACTATAGGTTATTGTGATGGAAAAAAGAATTATTTTTTTACAGGAGAGATAGTAGGAAAAATTTCTCCCGAACCGAAAGGAAATAGAGATTTTCAATGGGATTGTATATTTATCCCAGATGGTGAGACTAAAACTTTTTCTGAACTTGGAGATAAAAAGAATGAAATTTCAATGAGAAAGTTAGCCTTTGACAAATTTAACAAACATTTGGAAGAAAGAATTTAATTATGGAACAATTATATGATGCATACAAAAATGGTAATGTAATTTTATTTGTAGGGGCAGGTGTTTCAATGGGATTAGGAATTCCATCATGGAATTCACTGATAGCAAAAATAGCTGAAGATTTAGGATATGAACCAGAAATATATTCTACTTTTGGAGATAATTTAGCTTTAGCAGAATACTATAGAATTACTCATGGAAATTTAGGTAAATTGAGAAGTTGGATGGATAGAAATTGGCATTCTTCTGAAATAAAAATAGAAGAGTCAGCCATTCACAAAATAATTGCACATTCAAATTTTCCTTTAATTTATACTACAAATTATGATAGATGGATTGAAAATGCTTTTGAAAAATATAATAAAGATTATCATAAAATAATAAGTGTTGGAGATTTAGTTAAAACAGATAGAAAAACTACTCAAATAATAAAATTTCATGGTGATTTCGATGATGATAATTCGATAGTGTTAGATGAAACTAGTTATTTTAAACGTTTAGAGTTTGAATCTCCATTAGATATAAAGTTAAGGTCAGATATTTTAGGTAAAACAGTTCTATTTATTGGTTATAGTGTCTCTGATATAAATATTAGATTACTTTTTTATAAACTTTCACAAATGTGGAAATATAATAGTCAAGGAAATGTTCAACCTCAGTCATATGTATTTTCTCATAAACCAAATCCAATTCAAGAAAAAATTTTAGAACAATGGGGGATATATCAATGCTTTCTTCTGAAATAGATGATGCAGGCGATGCATTGATTGATTTTATGTCAAAATTAACACAATCAATATCTTAAATTATCAAAGATATATTGAGTATTTCAATATATCTTTAACACAATTTTTTACAAAAATTAATTTCATTTGAGATTAAATAATGAAAAACTTGAACCTATTGACGATACACGAGCAAAAAAGATGAAAAATTTCATCTTTTTTAATCCAGCGGATAACAAGGTCTATCTTTGTTATCACAAATCCAATTTATCCAAAGCTTATTATCGCTTCCTTCATTCAAAGTCACAAAATTTCTAACTCTTAGATATTTAGCTGAACCAATAGGAGTTAGCATGGTAGTTTCTATGGTTTTGTTTTCATTTAGATATTCATTGTTGTCATTGGTAATAGATGTAATTCCTAACCACTCCATATAAGTCGGAGGTGTGTGAACAATACCAGAAGATACTATTTGATGAATTTTATTTTTTGTTTCGTGATTATTTATAACTCCCAAAGAACCCACATGAACATCTCCTGAAAGAATCACTGTTCTTGTGTTTTTAAGAGATATTTTTCTCTTTTCAATATTCATAAATAGCCTCATAATAAGCCTCATTCTTTCCCCTTGATGTTCCTTTGCTCTCCAATGGTCTTTTAAATCATCTGTTAATTCTTCTTGCCAAGATGTAAAATCAACCAAATTTTCAGTCAAAGAAAAATCCCTATAAACAACAGGAACAGCAGAGAGTATAAGAAGATTTTCACTCAAAATATTTTCATCCAAATATTTATTTATATCAAGCCATTGATTTTTGCCCATAACTTGATTTATACTTCTTTGGCTTCTATTGTCCAATGCCAAAATATCATAATTTCTAAATTTTAATGCAAAACAGTAGTGCGAACTATCTTTTGTAAATAGAGTTTGATTATCAAGACCTTTTATTTGAAATATTTCAAAATATTTTTTTGCAGTTTTAAAAATATTTGTATAGACATCACATTGTAAAAGTTCATCAGGATAAGAACCCCATCCATCAAAAATATCATGGTCATCCCACATCATAATAGTTGGAATAGTGGCAAAACAAAGGGACATTTCTCTATCATTCCATCTTTTTATATAAAGATTTTCATAAAAATTATT
>JBBITK010000047.1:3573-3853 GCA_037440805.1 Arcobacter sp.
CGGAGGCTTTTTTTTTGATTTTTTCGCTCATATTGAGTTTTGACCACTCCTCAAGTTCTTTTACTATTGACCATAATTCGTCAGCATAAACTTGATCTCCACCCATAATCAAAAGAGAAAAAGGCTCTTTTTGATGATTTTCCAAAAGTTTTGACCATAATTTATACGGTTCATCGGTTTTTGCTAATAAATCAGGACTTGAAAAACCATTGCAAGAAGCATAAGCAAATTTTGGTTTTTCATCTTTTGCTGGAACATAAAAACTCCATGAATCTCTATT
>JBBITK010000047.1:3863-5104 GCA_037440805.1 Arcobacter sp.
CAAGGAGTGATTATCCTTTAGAAAAGCTTGTTTATTTGAGATTTTGTAATCTATATTTTTTGCATTTGCAATTTTTATATCATATTCAGCCCTATAAAAACAACCTGATTTTAGAAGTGCAACTTTTTTTGGTTTTATCTCTTTGTTATCAATAAGCACCAAAAAATCTGATTCAGATTTAGTCAAAAAACTCACCACATATTTGTTATCGCCTTCAATGGATAATAAAGGACCTAAGATTATTTTATCAGTCATAAAAACCCTTCAATTTGGAATAAGTTACAAATTATAACACATAAAATCTAGTATAATAATCCTTATGATTATTAATTATAAATTTATAAACAAAAAAATAGTTTTAATACTCCTTTTATTTTTTGCTTTTTTTATCAATCTTTTTATGGAATATTACAACTATTTAGAAGTTGTGGATGAGGAGATTTATAGTGTAAAAGCAGAAGTTTCAAATATCTATTCTAAGTCAGAAATTGACGCTTTAAAGCTACAAAGTCAAAATTTTGATTTTTATACAAATCTTCCCAAAAATCATAATATTTCAAAACAAAATATTTTAGAAGTTACCTTTATTTCTCAAAATTTGAAATTTGTGGATTATCTAAAAGGCTTTTATGTAAAAACTCTATATTTTGATAGAGTACAAAAAACTCCAACTATAAAAGATAAAATAATTCAAAAAATCGAACAAAATCACAAAAATCCACTTATAAAAGAGCTTTTTTTGGCTATGTTTTTGGCAACTCCAATAAGTGAGGACTTACGAAATATCTGCACAAACTACTCAATAACGCACCTTATTGCACTTTCAGGTTTTCATTTGGTAGCAATATCATTTTTGATTTATTGGAGTTTATATTTTCCTTATAGCTATTTTCATACAAGATTTTTCCCTTACCGTAACAAAAAATTTGATTTATTGATGGTTTCAACTCTTTTTTTGTTTTATTATCTAATTTTGACAGATATTGTCCCATCACTTTTGAGGGCTTTTGTAATGTTTGTTTTGGGGATATATTTTTTGCGTTCAAATATCAAAATAGTATCCTTTGAAACTCTATTTTTTGCCTCTCTTATCTCTTTGGCACTCTTTCCGAAATTTCTTTTTTCCATAGGATTTTGGTTTTCTGTTTTGGCTGTTTTGTATATATTTTTGTTTTTGCAATATTTCAAAAATCTCAATAAATATTTTCAAATAATCTTTTTTAATATTTGGATGTTTTTGG
>JBBITK010000047.1:5114-15789 GCA_037440805.1 Arcobacter sp.
TGCCCGCCACCAATGAGCCGATATCCAGAGCAATCACTTCTTTTTCCCTCAAACAGCCTATGAACAGTTTATCTCTATTATTTTGAGTATAGTTTTTGCACCATTTTTTATTTTTGAAGTTATTGCTCATATTTTTGATTTTGCTATATATTTTGATGGTTTTATATTTAGCTTTTTGAACTACAAAATAGAGAGTTTTAGTTTTGAAACCAATATCTATTTTTTCTATTTTTTTGTTTTGACATCTTTTGCTTCTATTTTTTATAAATGGGCTTTTTATATGCTCAATTTGGCTTTTATTGTTTATAATCTACTTTTGTATAATATAATCTAAAAAATTTGGAGTTCCTATGGAAGAGTTTTTAAAAACACCAATAGCCCACAGAGGTTTACACAATGGCAAAGAAATACCTGAAAACTCCTTATTAGCATTTGAAAAAGCTGTAAAAAATGGCTATGGAATAGAACTTGATATTAGAGCCACAAAAGATAAAAAAATAGTAGTTTTTCACGATAACACACTAAATAGAATGTGTAATATAAAAAAAAGAGTCGATAGCTTAACTTTTGAAGAGTTACAAAAGTTTAGGCTTTATGAAACAGATGAAAAAATAACACTTTTTAAAGATGTTCTAAAACTTCTAACTATCAAAACACCACTTCTAATTGAAATCAAAGACCATAAAAACATAGGAATTTTGGAGAAAAATCTATCTTTGATTTTGGATAGTTTTCAAGGCACATTTTTGATTTGTTCTTTTAATAGCCATATTGTTGAATGGTTTTTGAAAAATAGAGTAGATATCAAAAGAGCCTTGATTTTTGGGGATATAAAAACAAAAAATCAAAAGCTAAAAAAACTACTATTTTTAAGCAGATTTTATAGAAGTAAAGCTCATATTTTATCTTTGGATTACTCTTTACTTGAAGATAAATTTATTATAAATTTTTGTAAAAAAAGAGATATTCAAGTAGTAAGTTGGACTATAAATAGCCAAAAAAAAATGGAAAAAGCAAAACAATTTGCTTCAAATATGATATTTGAAACGATAAGTTTTTAGTTTCCTAAAACCTTATCCAAAGTATATTTTAAATCCTCATCAAGTTGCATAGAAGTTTTCATCCAGTTTAGATAACTTGGGTCTTCTTTTGCCACATCTTCAATATCTTTATCTTTGTATTTTCCAAATTTGAAAGTCTTAACAAAAACTGGAGTTTTTGTAAGTTCTACAAGTTTTTCCATAGGATTTGCACTTGGATAAATCTCTCTACATTTTGTTACAAGTTTTGACAAAAATAGCTTCATCACAAGCACATCTCCAATAGCATCGTGAGCTTTGATAGTGATATTATATTTTTGTGCTTCATTCTCTTCTGCTTTATAAATATCAAGGGCATATCTTAGGTATTGAAGTCTATGATAAGGTAGGTCTGAAAATAGGTGTTTTGCACATCTTAAAGTATCTATGATTTTGTATTTTGACTCAAAACCTTCCTTTTGAATCATTCCCAAATCAAAAGATATATTGTGAGCTATTAGATAGTTTTCAGAACTATTTAACTCCTCTAATTTTTTGTAAAAATCTGTTTGTGTAGCTTTTGGTTTGTCAAGCAATAAATCAGGAGTTATATTATGAACTTCCATTGCTTCAAGTTTTATAGGAGTCTCACAAGAACAAAGTTCATCAAAACACTCAACTTTTCCCTTTTGGTCTACAATCATAGCTCCAAATTGTATTACCCTATCTTCTTCTTGATTTCCTGTTGTTTCTGTATCAAATAAAACATAATATGCCATAAGTTTTCCTTTTCAAATTTTTATATCTAAAGAGTTTTGAGAATAAACTCTTATAAAATAAGCATTCCATCTCCATAGGAGAAAAATCTATATCTCTCTTTTATGGCTTCTTCATAAATTTCAAGTGTTTTTTCAAGTCCTACAAATGAAGCTACCAACATAATCAAAGTTGATTTTGGTAAGTGAAAATTTGTAAGTAAACAATCAACTTTTATGGGTTTATTTTGTGGATTCAAAAACAGATTACACTCCCCAGAAGTTTTTTGCTCCCTTGCGTAATATTCAATAGTTCTAGTAACAGTTGTTCCAACAGCTAAAACTTTTTTGGCGTTATCTAAACTATTTTTAGCACTATCTTTTATCTCAAAATATTCACTGTGCATTGGATGATTTAATATCTCTTCCACATCCACAGGCTTAAAAGTTCCAGCACCTACATGTAAAGTTAGGTAATTTAAATCATATTTTTTTTCTAATTTTTCCAAAAGCTCAGGTGTAAAATGAAGCGATGCAGTAGGTGCTGCCACAGCCCCGTAGTTTTTAGCAAACAAAGTTTGATAATCTTTTTCATCCTCTTCATTATCTTCTCTATTCATATAAGGAGGCAATGGTAAATGTCCTATTTTATTCAAAATATCTACCAATTCCAAAAAATCTACAATTTTTTCATTTTGAGAAAAACTTACAACTCTGCTTCCATCTTCATTTAATTGTAAAACTTGAGCAACTAAATTTTCAGGGAAAAATAGTTTTGTTCCAATTTTTACTTTTCCTCTAACCATAACTAAAAAAGTGTTATCTAAAAGGGGTTTGTTAAATAAAAGTTCTACTTTTCCACCAGAACTTTTTTCTCCAAAAATTCTAGCTTTTATAACTTTTGTATCATTTAAAAAAATAGATAAATCTTGTGGTAGGAAATCCAATAAACTTTTAAAAGTTGTGTGAGTTATCGTGCCACTTTTTCTATCATAAACTAGAAGTTTTGCACTATCTGGAGGATTTACAGGGTGGGTTGCTATGAGTTCTTTTGGAAGGTGGTAGTCATAGCTTGAAGTTTTTAGAAAATCAAGCATAACTTTTATTCTTCCTCTATAGCTGATTCTTCTTCAGGAGAAGCTGGATTAAATACTTTTGCTATATAGATCGAAACACCATAAAGTAAAAGTAAAGGTGCAGCCATCAAAAGTTGACTTACAACATCAGGAGGAGTTAAAATTGCAGCAACAACAAAAATAATTACAACTGCATATCTAAAAAAATCTTTTAGCATTCTGTCATCCACAAGACCTATTTTTGCAAAGAAAAATGTGATAACAGGCAACTCAAAAGATATTCCAAAACCAATTAAAAGTTTTGTAAAAAATCCTACATAAGCTCCAATACTTGGTAATACTGTAACAACATTTGAACCAAATGCAATTAAGAAATCAAAACCAACAGGAACAACAATATAGTAAGCAAAAGCTGCACCTGATAAAAACATCAAAGTTGCAAAAAATACAAAAGGTATTACAAGCTTCTTTTCATGGTCATAAAGCCCAGGGGCAACAAATAACCAAAATTGCCAAAAAATTATAGGCAACGATATAACAAAACCTGCAAAAAATGCAACTTTTAATGCTGTAAAAAATGTCTCTTGAATCTCAACTGCAACCATTTGTGAGTTTTTTGGTAATGCAATTTGTGCTGGAACCATCATCCACTCTAAAATTGGTTGATAAAATGAAAAACATACAAAAAACATAACAATTACAGTTAATCCAGAAATAACTAATCTCTTTCTTAAATCTGCTATATGGGGTTTTAAATCTTCAAACATTAAGCATTATCCTCTGGTTTTTTAAAAGATACTTTTTCATGATTTACTGAAAAAACATCAGATGGTTTCTCTTTGTTTGAACTAGTATCATTTAATAAATCACTAAGTCCTAAATCTACTTTTGTATCCATTGTTAAAGAGTTTTTTGTATCTTCAATTTGTGATTTGAATTTTGTTGCCTCTTCTTTCATTTCTGAAATATTAAGCTCACTATCTAGTGCAGATTTTGCATCTGATACACCGTCTTTAAATTTTTTTATAAATTTTGCGATAGAAACCATTGCATCTGGCAACTTTTCAGGTCCAAGTGCAATAACGGCAACGATGGCTATTAAAATAATCTCTGTTATACCCATTCCAAACATGGAAAAACTCCCCTTTTTACTTTTCAAAGGTAGAGATTTTACCTTATTTTTGATAAAATCAACCAAAATAACAAATCAAAAAAGAGGTAATTTACTAAATGAAGTTGATAATTTTGCTTGTAATTGGAATAATCCTATTTTTAATAGCTAGAAACTATAAAACAGAAGAGTTTAAAAATATAAATTTAAAGAGAAAAGAGCTTTTTGATGGAGATTTATTAAATCATGAAGCTGGACTTTTGGTTGCACTTATGGCAAAAGTAGCAAAAGCAGATGGAAAAGTTTGTGAACTCGAAGCAGAGATTTTAAAACATACTTTTAATGACATTGCAACACATTTTGAAAATTATGAAGAGATAAGAGAGAAGTTAAAAACTCTATATGAAAAAGAGAAACAAAGTTTTGATAATACACTTATAATTTGTCAAAAACTATACACTTTAACAAAATCAGATTATGCAAAAAGAGTTAAAATTCTTGAGTATTTGGTAAATTTGGCGTTTATTGATAAAAATTTTTCAAATGCTGAAAGAATGATAGTTGAAGATATAGCTAATGCTTTGCAAGTTAAAAAATTTGATTTTGATAATTTGATAATCTCTTTTGAAACATTTTATGCCCAAGAGGCTTCAAATAAAGCTTTAAATTTGGAAAAAGCTTATGAGATTTTGGAATCAAATGCAAATGATGATGAGGCAACTTTGAAGAAAAATTATAGAACATTAGTAAAAAAACACCATCCAGATATTGTTTCAGGGCAGGGTGCTAGTCAAAGTATTATTGATGAAGCCACAAGAAAACTTCAAGAAATTAATGAAGCCTATGAACTTATCAAAAAAAATAGAGGTATATGATGTTGGATTTTGATGGAAGTTATGAAGTTTGTAATTGTCAAAAAGTTACCGTAGAAGATATTAAAAATGCAATATTAAATAAAAATGCCCTTAATTTAAGTTCTATCCAAGAGATTACTTTGGCTGGAACTGAGTGTCGGCATTGTGTTTTTCCTGAAGGTGATTTTGGTAAAATCAAAAAAAAGATTTATTGTAAAGATATTTTGAATGAAGTTAAAAAAGGATTGATAGATGGCTAGAGAATTTCCCCACTCTTTTGAAGTTTGTACTTGTAGAAGCGTAACTTTGGGAGAGATTATACATTCTATAAAAGAAAGAGGTGCAAAAACCCTAGAAGATGTGGAAAAATATACAGATGCTGGGAGTTGTTGTGGTTCTTGTAAAAATGCACAAAGTGACATTGGTGCTGAAAAAATGCAACTTTATGTTGAAGAGATTTTGAATAAATTTAATAAAAGTTGATAAATGAAAGAAGAGTTAATAGAAAATATAAAAAAACTGATTTCTTCAAATCCTGCGGATACAGTTTTTATAAATCCAAACTATTTGGAATATTTTGATGAAGAAGAGCTTTTGGATATTTTAAAAAGATTGGAAGAACAAAAAAACAATATATCCAAAACAACTAATGTTTTTTTGGATGAAATTTATGAAAAAACAAAAAAAGATGAGTTATAATACTTAATAAAGGATTAATTTTGAAAGACTGGAAAAATATTAAGGAACAATTAATCTTCTTTCTAAAAGATGAAGTTGAAAAAAGAGGATTAAAAAAAGTTACTGTTGGATTATCTGGAGGTCTTGATTCTGCTGTTGTGGCAGTTTTGTGTAAAGAGGCTTTTGGTGAAAATTTAAACTGTGTACTTATGCCTTCTCAATTCTCTTCACAAGCTTCAATAGACGATGCTTTAGAAGTTTGTAAAAAATTTGATATAAAACATGAAATTATCTCAATAGAGCCAATGGTTAGTGGTTTTATAAAAAATATGGATGAAGATAGACTTAGAATTGGAAATTTTAGTGCAAGAATGAGAATGTCTGTTTTATATGATGTTTCATCTAGGGAAAAATCATTAGTAGTTGGAACTTCAAATAGAAGTGAGTTGCTTTTGGGGTATGGAACTATTTTTGGAGATATTGCTTGTGCTATTAATCCAATAGGTGAAATATACAAAAGTGATGAGTTTGAATTTGCAAAGATTTTAGGAGTTCCTGAATCAATTTTAAACAAAGCTCCAAGTGCAGATTTATGGGAAGGACAAAGTGATGAAAATGAACTTGGTCATACATATAAAGAGTTAGATGATTTATTAAAAGTGATGATTGATGAAAATAAATCGAAAGAAGAGCTTATTTCTATGGGATTTGAAGAGAGTTTTATAACTAAAATTTCCCATAGGGTAAAAGCAAATGAATTTAAAGGTAAATTACCAACAATAGCAAAAATAAGGTGGAATTAATGGCAAGAAACATAGCAACTTACAAAGCAACAGTGGATAATGAAGAGTTAAATCAATTAAGATCAGTTATTGAATCTAAAAATGATTTATCAAAGGTTTTGGAGTTTGAAGAAGAGATGACCAAATTTATTGGTGCAAAATATGCAGTAGCAACTGCAACTTCAACAGCAGCAATACATCTTGCTTTGAGTGCTATAAAATTAAAAAGAGGTGACAAAATACTTATGTCTGTAAACTCTTTTGTAAATTTACCAGAGGTTGTTAGACATTTTGATGCGGAGCCTGTATTTATTGATATTAATATGGAAGATATGAATATTGATATAAATAAGTTTGAAGAGGCATTGGCTGAAAATGACTCTAAAAAATTAAGGGGAGCTATTATTACTTTTGTTGGTGGTCAAACTCCTGATTTAGATAGAATTTATGATATTGCAAAGAAATATGGGATTATTTTGATTGAAGATTGTAGGTCTTCTTTGGGTGCATATTATAAGGGAAAAAGAGTTGGAAATCTAAAAGCTGATATGACAATTTTTTCAACAAATCCATCAAATTCAAAATATGCAATTTCAAGATCTGGAGTTATTGTTACAAATAATGAAGATATAGCTAATAGAGCAAGATTATTAAGAACCCATGCTTTGACAACAACTTATGATAGTTATGGAAACTTAGATTATGTTTATGATGTTGTTGATATTGGACACAAATATGATTTATCAGAGCTGGATGCAGCTTATGCTGTTGCTCAGTTGAAGAAAACAGAGAGATTTATAAGAAGAAGAAAAGAGATAGCAAAACTTTATGAGAGAAGATTGTCAGATGTAAAACATATAACACTTCTTCCACATAAAGAGGAACATATTTTTACTCAATTTATCATCAAAGTTTCAAGAAATAGAGATGCTTTTGCAAGAGCATTAAAAGAGAGAGGTGTTGCAACGGGACTTAATTATATTCCATTACATCTTTTATCATATTACAAAACAAAATATTCTATTAAAATTACGGCATTTCCAAATGCTTTAAATAACTACCAACAAATATTATCTCTTCCTATGTATGCAGGACTTAGTGATGAGGATGTAAATTATGTTTGTGACCAAGTTATTGAAGTTGCATCTTCGTGGATATGATGTAAATTGAAACAAAAATTACACTTATGGATTGAAGATTATCTCTTCTTTCCAAATACTTTCCAAAAATTTATCTCTTTTTTATTAATACCCTTAACTTTTATTTATATGCTTATTATTTTGATAAAAAGGTCAATGGCTAAAGAAATAGATTTTAAAATACCTGTTATTTCTGTGGGAAATATAATAGTTGGAGGAAGTGGAAAAACTCCAATAACAATAAAACTTGCTTCAAAATATCAAAATGCTTGTGTTATTTTAAGAGGTTATGGAAGAGCCTCAAAAGGATTACAAGTTGTATCTTTGAAGGGAAAGATTTTAGTTGATGTAAATGTCAGCGGTGATGAAGCTATGCTTTTGGCAAAATCTTTAGAAAAAGCGACAGTTATTGTAAGTGAAAATAGAATAAAAGCCATATTAAAAGCAAAAGAGTTGGGTTGTGAAATAATCTTTTTAGATGATGGTTTTTCAAAATATAGTATAAAAAAATTTAATATTCTTCTTCGTCCAAAAAACGAACCAACAAATATATTTTGTTTACCAAGCGGTGGCTATAGAGAACCCAAAGGATTTTATGCACAAGCTGATTTGGAACTTGTAGAAGGTAAAGATTTTTATAGGGTTGTAAATATTAAAAAAAATAATCAAATAGTACAATTACCTTCAAAAACTCTACTTTTAACAGCTATTTCAAAACCTAAAAGGCTTTTGGAATTTTTACCAAATGATATAGAAATGGTTAGTTTTCCAGATCATTATGATTTTAAACAAGCTGATATTGATGAAATTTTAGAAAAATATAAAGATTTTTCTATTGTTACAACCCAAAAAGATTTAGTTAAATTAGAGAAATTTGGTCTTAAAAATTTGTATGTAATGGAGCTTGAAATTGAAATTTCACAGAGTGTTGATTTTTCTTTAATGGAAAAATATCTAAGTAAAAACTAAAGTAGAAATCTACTTTAGTCTATTATATGCCCCACAAATTTTGACATATTATTCAAAATCTTTCCGCCTCTTCTAAATCCTAAACCACAACCCTCATAGGCAAAAAATACCCCAGCTTGATAATAGTTTCCATTTGAATCTTTTGGAAATTCCACATACTCTTGATAAATTGCTTTGTGTCCTTCATACTCACCTTGTGTTTGAGTATCAACACTTCCATCAGCATTTATGATTTTTGTATTTGCACCTTCTCTTCCAAAACATCTTTTTTCAACTTGTTTTTTACCTTTTAAAGGCTCAAAAGAAGTTTCAAGTAAAAGTGGATGATTTGGATATAAATCCCATAAAATCTTCATAAATCCTTTTGATTGGAACATTAGTGTATATGCAGGATTAAAAATAATAGCTTTTTTATTTTTTACAATTTCACTTAGAATAAGTGCCAATTCACTCTCTTCAATAGCGATATTTTCCCAAGGAATAAGTTTGAACCAAAACTCAAATAACTCATCATCTTTAAAAATTCCATCATCACTAAATTGCACATTTTCAATAAATTCAAAATCAGTTTCAAACCCAACTTCACTTGCAATATGTTGTAAAAGTTTTGTTGTATTTATATCTTCATTTGATGAAGAAATCGAAGAAAATAGTATTTTCCAACCTAAATTTGAGTAGTATTCATCAAATTTTTCAATATCACTATTTAATGTAATAATTCTTCTAAAATTATTTCCCAAAGCCTCATATAAACTATTAAATTGGCTTGATTCATCTAATCCATTTGCCTTTAACATAGCCCATTGAATAATGGCTGTCTCAAAAAGTGAAGTAGGAGTATCGGCATTAAACTCTATTAATTTTATAGGTTTTCCATCTATTCCACCTGCTAAATCAAATCTTGAATATAAGTGCCAATGAACTTCATTTTCCCAAGACTCTTTTATCACTTCCACAAGGTTAAAAGGGATATTTATTTCATGAAATAAGTTGTTGTCTATTACATATTGTCCAGCTTCAGAAAACATCTCATAAAGCTCATTTACAGCTTCATAATAAGCATTTGCTTCATCTTCATTGATAACTACAATTTCATCACTTACATAAGATGAATTATCCGCATCCGTATGCCAAACAA
This sequence comes from Arcobacter sp., assembly GCA_037440805.1. Lineage (GTDB taxonomy): Bacteria > Campylobacterota > Campylobacteria > Campylobacterales > Arcobacteraceae > Aliarcobacter. The sequence goes on from JBBITK010000047.1 coordinate 14,636, forward strand.
AACCTATTGATTCTAAATATTCATCTGTTAGTGGTTTTAATTTTTCTAATCTCATTTTTAACTCCCAAAAGACGAAGATGTTGATTTTGAAGTTGAACTAGAAGTATTTGTCGAACTAGAACTTCCACCAAAAAATCCACTTTTTTTAGGAGCAGAACTTGTGCTTGATGGAGTTGAACCCATAGGAGATTTACTAAATGAGCTTTGTGACCTTGAAAAAGTTTGAGGAGATTTGTATTGAGCTGCTCTTTGATTTTGGAAATTTTGATTATTAAATAGTTTATTCCCCAGCCAAGAACCAATCATAGCCCCCGCAATAGAAGATAATAAAACTCCACCAAGACCCATTCCCCCATCACTTACTTGTGCATTTGGGTTTGTTAAAGCTGAAGTTCCAGCATCTATTTTTGCCTCTTCCTCTTTTACAAGTTTGTCTATTTCTGCTTGTGTTAATATTTTTTCTGTTCCATCAGGTTTTCTTAAAACAATAGTTGTTTTAGCTGCTGGAAACTCTTCTGCTATTTTGTATTTACCATCTGCACTCTCTTCAACTATTACAAAAGCACCTTGTTTTTGACTTGCATCTGTGAATGCACTGTTTTGTGCTTGTTCTTGAGTTTTGTTTGCATTTTCATCACCACAACCAGTTAATCCTGTGATTAGTAATGCACCAAGCCCACCAACCATTGTATAATCTGATATTTTTTTGATATAACTTTTTTTCTTCAAAATTCTATCCTTTGTTTAAATTATTTCTATTTTACTAAAATCTTTATTGGTTTTCTTTTAATATAATAGTGACTAGAACGAAAGAGGGTATTTTAGATGAAAATAGAACTAAATTGTGATATGGGTGAGAGTTTTGGTGTTTGGAAAATGGGAAATGATGAAGCAATAATGCCTTATATAAATATGGCAAATTTAGCTTGTGGTTTCCATGCAAGTGACCCTTTAAATATCAACAAAGCTGTTGTTTTAGCCAAAAAATATGGAGTAACAATAGGAGCTCATCCATCTTATGCCGATTTGGTGGGATTTGGTAGAAGAAGTATGTTATGCTCCCTTGAAGAGATAAAATCTTTGATTTTGTATCAAGTTGGAGCATTACAAGCTATTTGTATTTCACACGATACAGAGGTTAGTTATGTAAAACC
>JBBITK010000048.1:0-15680 GCA_037440805.1 Arcobacter sp.
TTCTTTAACCTTTTATGTATAAGTAATTTCTATCTTTTCTATTTACAATTTTATATTTTTCAACTCTAGCTATTTCCAATTCTTCATCCAACATACTACCCTTGTAAAATAAATATGAACTATTTTCACTTTTTATATTTTGTGTAATATCGAGCAATAAAGAGGTATTTGTAACAGCTCTTGAAGTAATCAAATCAACTTGTATATCTTTAACCTTTTCAACTCTATTACAAATTACAGTTAAATTATCAAGTTTTAAAGAAGCCTTTACAAAATTCAAAAACGAAACTCTTTTTATTCGAGGTTCTATCAGATAAGATTTTACATCTCTTAAAGCAATAGCCAAAATAAGACCAGGATAACCAGCACCCGTTCCTATATCTGCAAAACTCTCATATTTATCAATAAAACTTAGAGGATATAAAGAGTCTAAAATATTCTCTTCAATATCACTTCTTAACAAACTTCCACTCAAATTGTGGATTTGTCCCCATTGTTGTAGAAGTTTTATAAAAACTTCACAATCTTCATAAAATTTCGCGTCAAAAACTAAAGAGTTCTCTTTTAATAAAATTTCTAAGCTATTCAAAGCATATGTCCCATTTGTTCTTTTTTTGTAAACAAATAACCCTCATTATACTTATTTGATTTTGTAATTGCAGGTATTCTCTCAACTACTTCTATACCCAAAGAATCAATATATTCTATCTTTTTTGGATTATTTGTGATAAGTTTGATTTTTTTGATACCCAAGTCTTTGAAAATATGACCAACTATCCTATAATCCCTATCATCTTCTCCAAATCCAAGCTCTAAATTTGCTTGAATAGTATTTCTTCCAAGGTCTTGTAAAGCATAAGCATTAACTTTATTAACTAAGCCTATATTTCTTCCTTCTTGTCTATGATAAATTACTAAACCACCCTCTCGTGCAATAAATTTTAGTGCTAAATCAAGCTGATTTTGACAATCGCACTTTAGACTTCCTAAAGTATCTCCTGTCAAACACTCAGAATGAACCCTTACATAAGGAACTTCCAAATCTGTAAAATTTTCACTCATAATTGCTAAATGTTCTTGATTTTCATCTTTGTAGGCTTTTATTTTAAACTTTCCATATTTTGTAGGTAAATTGGCTATATTTGATTGTATTATATTCATTTGTATTTAAACCTTTAATTGTTAAAATGGGCGATTATAACCAAAAGAGGTAAATATAATGTTTAAACGATTTAGAAGATTAAGAATAAATGAAACTTTAAGAAATTTAGTTCAAGAGACTATTTTAAGTCCTAGTGATTTCATATATCCACTTTTTGTAAGAGAGGGATTTGGAATAAAAAATGAAGTAGCTTCAATGCCTGGTGTTTATCAAATGAGTATAGATGAAATTATAAAAGAGTGTGATTATTTGGTAAGTATCAACTTAAAATCAATAATTTTATTTGGTATTCCTGATGTAAAAGATTCTGTTGGAAGTGAGTGTTTATGTGGTGAAAGCATAATAGCAAGAACGATAAAAGCTATAAAAGCTAAATATCCAGATATGTTTATAGTAACTGATTTATGCTTTTGTGAATACACAGACCACGGACACTGTGGGATTTTAGACCCAAAAACTCAAACTGTTGATAATGATAAAACATTAGAAATTTCAGCACAACAAGCAATAGTTCATGCAAAAGCAGGTGCAGATATGATTGCACCAAGTGGAATGATGGATGGAATAATTCAAACATTAAGAACAGCACTTGATGAAAATGGATTTAAAAATCTTCCTATAATGGCATACTCTACAAAATTTGCAAGTGGATATTATGGTCCTTTTAGAGATGTTGCTGAATCAACTCCATCTTTTGGTGATAGAAGAACATATCAAATGAATGTTGCAAATAGACTTGAAGCAATTGAAGAATCTTTAGAAGATGAAAGACAAGGAGCTGATATTCTTATGGTTAAACCTGCCCTTGCATTTTTAGATGTGATAAGAGATATAAGAAACTCTACAAATCTTCCTTTATGTGTTTATAATGTAAGTGGTGAATATGCAATGATAAAACATGCAGGACTTGCTGGACTTATTGATTATGAGAGAGTTATGATGGAGACTTTAATTGCTTTTAAAAGAGCTGGAGCAAATATAATCATATCTTATCATGCAAAAGAGGCTTGTGAAATTCTTATGAAAAAGTAAATTTTAAGCTTTACATAAGTTTAATTCAATAAAATTTTTGTTTTTAATAATTATGAGGAAATAAAATGAGACATTTCTTAACATTAGCAGACTACTCTAAAGAGGAAATTTTAGAGATACTTAGCCTTGCAAAACAGATAAAAGATGAAACTAAAGCTAGAGTTTTCAAAGATTATATGCCTAAAAAAACATTAGGTATGATTTTTGAGAAAAGCTCAACAAGAACTAGAGTTTCATTTGAAACTGGTATTTATCAGCTTGGCGGTGTGGGATTATTTCTTTCATCAAATGATATTCAATTAGGAAGAGGTGAACCTATGAGTGACACTTCAAGGGTAATATCAAGAATGGTAGATATGGTAATGATAAGAACTTTTGAACAATCAAAAATTGAAGAGTTTGCAAAATATTCAAAAGTTCCAGTTATAAATGGACTTACAAATGAGTATCATCCAGTTCAATTAATGGCTGATTATATGACTATCCAAGAAGCTGGACTAACTGAAAATTTAGTTGTTGCTTATGTTGGTGATGGAAATAATATGGCTCACTCATGGTTAAATATGGCTGCAAAATTAGGATTTGAATTAAGAATCGCAACTCCAAAGGGTTACGAAGTAGATGCTTCAATCCTAAAAAAATCTTTAGAGATGGCAAAAGAAAGTGGAGCTAAAATTATAATTGGGAATGACCCAAAAGAAGCAATCAAAGGTTCAAGCGTTGTAACAACAGATACATGGGTTTCTATGGGACAAGAAGAGCAAAAAGAGAAAAGAGTAAAAGATTTCCAAGGTTATATTGTAGATTCTGCTATGATGAAATTAGCTCAAGAAAAAGCTATATTTTTACACTGTTTACCAGCTTATAGAGGTTATGAAGTTAGTGATGAAGTTATTGAGAGTTCTCAAAGCTTAATCTTTGAAGAGGCAGAAAACAGACTTCATGCTCAAAAAGGTGTTATGGTTTGGCTTGATAGAAAAAGAGATGAAAAATAGATGATAGATTTCAAAAAATTTGAAAAATACTCAAAACCAGGACCTAGATATACTTCATATCCAACAGCTCCTGAGTTTAGCACTTCATTCACACAAGAAGATTTAAAAGAATACTATAAAAATCAAAGTGATGATAGAAATTTATCACTTTATATTCATATGCCATTTTGTAGAAGTGCTTGTTATTTTTGTGGATGTAATACTATTTTTACTTCAAAAGAGGATAAAAAAGTTAGATATGTTGAATATTTAAAAAAAGAGTTAAATATTCTAAAAAATCATCTAAATACTTCAAGAGTTGTTACTCAAATGCACTTTGGAGGAGGAACACCTACATTTTTCTCTCCAAAGCAATTAAAAGAAGTAATTACATCAATAAAAGATATTTTTCCAAATTTTTCAAATGATGCTGAAATTTCTTGCGAAGTAGACCCAAGACACTTTACAGTTGAACATATGGAAGTTTTAAAAGAAGGTGGAGTTAATAGACTTAGTTTTGGTGTTCAAGATTTAGATGAAACTGTACAAAAAACTATCCATAGAATACAACCATTTGAACTTACTCAAAATGTTATAAATATAGCTAGAAATGCTGGAATAAAATCGGTTAATACAGATTTAATTTATGGATTACCACATCAAACAAGAGATAGCTTCAAAAAAACATTGGAAAAAATGCTAACACTAAATACAGATAGATTTGCTGTATTTAATTATGCCCATGTTCCTTGGCTTATGAAAACTATGAGAAAATTTGATGAAACAACTTTCCCAAAACCTGCTGAAAAACTTGAAATGTTAAAAGATACTATTGATTTTTTCACAACAAATGGTTATAAAATGGTTGGAATGGATCACTTTGCAAAACCTGAAGATGAACTTTTTAAGGCTATTGAAAAGGGTGAATTACATAGAAATTTCCAAGGATATACTACAAAAGGTGGAGCTGATTTAATTGGAATTGGTTTAACTTCTATTGGAAATGGTGTTGATTATTATGCTCAAAACTTCAAAGAGTTAGAAGATTGGGAAAAAGCAATAGATAATGGTGATTTACCAGTATTTAAAGGTTATAGATTAAGTGATGATGACCAATTGAGACAATTTGTAATTATGGAACTTATGAGTAATTTCTCTTTAAATATAAAAAGAGTTGAAGAGCAATTTAATATACATTTTGAAAACTATTTTGATGATGCAATCAAAGCATTACAAGAGTTTATTGAAGCTGATTTAATAAATATCACAAAAGATAAAATTGAAGTTTCTCAAACAGGAACTATGCTTATAAGAAATATTTGTATGCCTTTTGATGCCTACTTAAATAAAATCCCCGAAGATAAAAGAAGATTTTCTAAAACTATTTAGTTTTAGAAATCCCTCTTTAACACCCTACTTTTAACCTTTTATCAACTCTTAACGATTTTTTTTGTATATTAAATCTTTATTATAAATATTAATTTTTTTAATCAAGGTTATAAAAGTGTCAATGAATAAATTTAATTACACAGCAATTTCAGATGATTGTGTAAAATGTGGGAAATGTAAACCCGTTTGTACTATTTTTAATATAAATCAAGATGAAGCTACAAGTCCTAGAGGTTTTATTGATTTATTAGGTGCTTATGAAAGAGATGAGCTAGAGTTAGATGAAAATGCAAAAAATATCTTTGAATCATGCTTTTTGTGTACAAACTGCGTAGAAGTTTGTCCTAATGATTTACCAACAGATATGATAATTGAACAAGTAAGAAGTGATATTGCAAAAAAATATGGTATTGCTTGGTATAAAAGACTATTTTTCTATCTATTAAGACATAGAAAAACTATGGATTTTTTATCAAAGCTTGGATATATGTTCCAAACTTGTGCTTTAAAATTGGATGAAACTAAACAATCGGCAATTCCTAGATTTTCTCTCCCAATAGTTAAAAAAAATAGAGCTTTACCATTTGCAGATAGTAGAAGTTTTTTAAATAAATATCCAGCAAACATAAAAGCACCAAATAAAGTAGAAGCTGAAAACAAAAAAAATAGAGTTGCTATTTTTATTGGTTGTATGAGTAACTATACTTATACAAATACTGGTGACTCTTTGGTAAAAATTCTAAAAAAACTGGAACTTGATATTATGATTCCAAAAAAACAGCTTTGTTGTGGAGCACCTGCTTATTTTACAGGAGCATTTGACACAGTAGATTTTTTGGCTAAAAAAAATATTGAGTATTTTGAAACTTGGATAGATGAAGTTGATGCAGTTATTATTCCTGAAGCTACTTGTAGTGCTATGATAAATCAAGATTGGGAACACTATTTTCATAATCAACCCCAGTGGAAAGAGAGAGCTATAAAAATATCTAAAAAAGTATTTATGGCTACAAAATGGTTGGAAAACAATACTCAACTGAAAGATTTATTAGCAAAAAGTGGTAAACAAATGGAGCAAGTTGTAACTTATCACGACCCATGCCACGCAAAAAAAATGCAAGGTGTATGGAAAGAGCCTAGAAATCTTTTATCACAAAATTATGTTTTAAAAGAGATGAGTGATTCAAATAGATGTTGTGGATTTGGTGGAGTTACTATGCAAACAGAAAAATATGAGTTTGCAAAGGCTGCAGGACTTCCAAAAGCTGCAATGATAAAAGAGACAAAAGCTCAAATTGTAAGTGCGGAGTGTAGTGCTTGTAGAATGCAAATAACTAACTCTTTATATTTATCAAATGTTGATGTTCAATTTAAAAACCCTATTGAATTAATAGCTGAAGCGTTGGAGAAATAATGGAGTTTTGGCAAAATATCTACTCTAATTTTGACCCAATAGCATTTAATATAGGTTCAATTGCTGTACATTGGTACGGAATTATGTATGCTTTAGCTTTGATAAGTGCAATATTTATCGCTAAATGGTTTATAAAATATGACAAATTACCAATTTCAAATGATTTGTTTGATTCATATATTTGGTGGGCAGAAATTGGAGTTATTTTAGGTGCAAGACTTGGATATATTCTATTTTATGATACCCACACTATATATTATTTAACCCATCCTTGGCAAATATTTAACCCTTATATAAATGGTGTTTATGCAGGAATTTCAGGGATGAGTTACCATGGTGCATTTTTTGGATTTATTATTGCATCTGTTTTATTTTGTAGAAAAAATAATATATCTTTTTGGTTTATCACGGATATTGCGGTAATTGGTGTTTCAGCTGCTTATATTTTTGGAAGAATTGGAAACTTCTTTAATCAAGAACTAATAGGAAGGGCTACGGATGTTCCTTGGGGAATATATGTGGGACAAACATTAAGACACCCTTCTCAAATCTATGAAGCAATTTTAGAAGGCTTATTTGTATTCTTAATCTTAGTATATTTTAGAAATAGAAAATCATTTATGGGACAACTTGCTGTTATGTATGGTATTTTTTATTCATTAGCAAGAATTATTGCAGAGTTCTTTAGACAACCCGATATTCAACTTGGATTTTTATATAGCGATTGGCTTACGATGGGAATGTTACAATCAGGAATTATCCTAACCGTTTGTATTGCTATTTATATAAATCTTTACCAAAATAGTATCAAATATAAGGCTTAATACCTTTATTTGATAAAAATTAATATTGATACATATGATATTTTTTATCTTCTGCTGATTTTTTATCTTCTATTTTTTTGTAAACTTCTAAAGCTTTTTGTTTCTCTTTTTCATCTATAACTTTTGCGTTATACTCTTTTATTATAAAATCCAAAACCAAAATATAAACTATAGAATTTAACTTTAAAGAGTCTTGATTTTTCATCAATTTATCTAAATCAATAGCATAAACTGCCTCTTGAAATGTAAAAAAAAGTCTTTGTTTAACATCTTCAAGTCTATATGAATATCCCAAAATTGTGTAATAGTTCTCTTCAAACTCATTTTTAAAACCATTTTTTACAATATTTTGAGCATACTCTTCTATTTTTAAAGCATATTTTGAAGCTATTTCATCTGCTTCAATAATTTTATTTTTAAAACCATACAAAAAATCAGAAATTTCATCTACCATCTTTTCACCTTTTCACAATTTATATATTATACTTCTGTAAAAATTCAAAATTTTTATAGGAAAACACATAAATGGCTAAATTTTTATTATTGACAATCTTACTAATAAATTCCCTATTTTCTAATGAAACTTATATTAAAAATGAGAACTCTATTCAAAATCTTTCAAGTAAAGAAAACGATGAAACAAATATTGATGAACTAGAAAATGAAGTTATTGTTGATGGACTAAAATCTACTCTAAGAAAAGGAGTAGCTTTTGCAGAACAAAAACTTAATAATACAAATGAATATTTAAATTCAAATGCAAAAATTCCCTTACCTCCTCAGCTATCTAAAGCTGAAAATATTGTAAGAAGTATGGGTGGAGATGAGATTGTAGATAATTTAATTTACGCTTTAAATGATACTGCTTCAAAAACTATTCCTAAAATTACTCCAATTTTTAATAAAGCTATTGATGAAATAAACCCAGAAGATGCAAAACAAATGCTTTCAAGCCAAGAAGATAGTGCAACCCTTTATTTTAAAAATAAAACCCAAGATTCTTTGGTAAAAATTATAAAACCTATAATTAAAGAAAATATGCAACAAAATAAAACTACACAATATTATAAAAATTTAAATGTAGCCTATAAAAAACAGATAAATAGTATCAATAAAGACAAAGAGTTATCAAACTTTGTCAAAAATTTAGGATTTGAATCCTACATAAAACAAAATCCAGAAATTGATTTAGAAGAGTTTTTAACTCAAGCTACTATAGAGGGGTTATTCTTTTATATGGCTACAAAAGAGGCTCAATTAAAATCAAATCCAAATGAGGATATGGAAAATAAAATTAAAAAAATTTTTGGAGAAGAAAAGTAGATTTTTAATTTAAAGAGAAATAATTATTTAATGAATTATATTTAACTAAACTAATATTCATAGATAATGAAAATTGCTCATTTTTTTCAAATCCATAAGAATAACTTTTTTGAAAAGCTTTCAGAAGATTTTCATACAAATCTCCCTTTGTATCCACAATAAAAACTTCCCTATGTTCTTCATAAATATAGATGATATTTAAGTTATATTTGTTGTCTATTCTGTAAGTTAAAAAAGTATAGTGATTGAAATCTTTTTTTTCTAAAAGTTTCATTTCATCTACTTTTAAATTATCTTTAATCAAAGAAGCTAAAAAAGATAAAGCTTGTCCATTCCAAGATACATCTTCATCTGTATGAATATACTCTATATGTAAATCACCCGTATCAATAGTATAAGCTTCTAAAACATAAGAATCATGTCTTGTTTTTGTTTCAATATAATCAAAATTGTATTTATAAAAAGTATCTGTAGAGATTTTGAATTTTATAACATTTTCTTCTAAAGAAAAATATGGTCTTGATAGTGGCTTAAAATTTTTAAAAACTGTTTTAATACCATCTAATAAAAAATTCATTAATATCTCCCTGTAATTTTTGCGAATCATAACATAATAATTTTTTTAAATCAAGCTTTTTTTAAGACTTCTGAAACAAAATAATAAATTTCAAATAAGTTTTTTATTAATTAAAAAGATAAATTACTACTATTTTATAAACTATTTATTCTTTATGGTGTTTTATTCTATAATACGCACCAATTTTATAGATTTATAAAACAAAAATAGGACTTTCACTCCTACGCAACAAAAAAAGGATGAAAAAATGCGAGCATTGGCACTATTTAGTGGTGGTTTAGATTCAACATTAGCTATGAAACTAATTGTTGATCAAGGTATAGAAGTAATTGCAGTAAATGTAAATATGGGTTTTGGTGGAACAAAAGATAGAAAAGCTCACTTAGAAAATATGTGTAAACAAGTTGGAGCAAAACTTGAAATACTTGATGTTAGAAAAGAGTATTTAGATGAAGTTTTATTCTCTCCACAATATGGATATGGAAGTGCTTTTAATCCATGTATAGATTGTCATGGATTCATGTTTAGACACACAAAAAAACTTTTAGAAAAATATGATGCCTCTTTTATGATTTCAGGGGAAGTTATGGGTCAAAGACCTATGAGTCAAAGAAAAGAAGCATTAGATATTGTAAAAAAAATCAGTGATGATGAAGATTTAATTGTAAGACCATTGTGTGCAAAACATCTACCTATCACAAAACCAGAAAGAGAAGGTTGGATTGATAGAGAAAAACTTCTTGATATTGAAGGAAGAAGTAGAAGTAGACAAATGGAAATGGCAAAAGAGTTTGGAATAACTGATTATGAAAAACCTGCTGGTGGATGTATGTTAACAGAAAATAATACAGCGCTTAGAATTGGAGATTTTGTAAAACATGAAGGAAAACTTGAAGTTGAAGACATAAATGTTTTAAAATATGGTAGACATTTAAGATTACCAAATGGTGCAAAAATGGTAATAGGAAGAAATCAAGAAGACAATGAGGCTTTAAGAAATACAAATTCAAATAAATTTTATCCAATAAATTTAGTGGGCGTTACGGGTCCTTACTCACTTTTGAGTAAAAATGCTTCAAAAGAAGACAAAGAGTTAGCTACAAAAATTGCAATAACTTATGGAAAAACAACTTTTGGAGAAACTTATCAATTAAAAATAGGTGAAGAGATTTTTGAAGGAACTCCAGAAAAATCAAAAGAATTTACTCAACAATATCTTTTAAAGTAATTATTTATAATTGGTAAAAATTATTTATATAATTTTTACCTTTATATCACTATTCAAATCTTACACTTAAAAATTATTTTACTATTTTATCATTTACATTTACTATAAAATAATGATATAATGTCAAAATGAAAGAGTTATATGAATATAAAAAAACTTTAAAAATACTATATATTGAAGATGATTTACATATTTTAAATGAGATGCAAAATATTCTAAAATCATTTTTTTCTGATATATTAGTTGCTACAAATGGTAAAGAAGCCTTTGAAGTCTTGAACTTAAATAAGGTAGATATCATTATTAGTGATATGAATATGCCTATAATGGATGGCATGGAATTTTTAAAAGAGCTAAGAAAATATGATGATAAAACTCCATTTATATTTGTTACAGCAAAAAGTGAAGTTTCAAAAATTTTGAAAGCTATTGAACTTGATATAGATGGATATATTCTAAAACCTATTGATATTAAAAATCTATTTGAAGTAATAGATAAAATTATTCAAAAGAAATATAAAAACTATAATACAATATATAATGATGATATAATCAAAATTAATAACTCTATTTCATGGAATAAATCAACAAAAATTCTTTATAAAAACAATATAGAGATAAAACTCACTAAAAAAGAATTATTACTAATAGCCATACTTCTAACAGAAGAAAAAATATTCGATATAAATGAAATAATATACCAATTATGGGAAGAAGATGACAAGGAAAAAGATTATATTTCTTCCTTGAAAAACATCATTTCACGCCTAAGAAATAAACTACCAGAGCTTGAAATAGAGAATATTTATGGAATTGGCTATAAATTAAAAATTTCATAATTATTACTTTTTTACTATTTAATAATTTATTTTTCAGCTTCAAACTATTATAATCTAAAATATTATTATATTTAAGATTTACATATTTTGGAGAGTGTTATTTGAAAACAAATTTGATTAATCTAAAAAATAAATCCCTGTTTGATAATCCATTTTCTAATTTTGTTTTAGTTGTTTTATCTTTAGTTTTTATTGTTATTTTCTATAATTTTTATATATCCATAATAAATAGTAATCACAACTTAAATGCAAATTTATTACCATCTTTAAAATATAGTACCAATAATTTGATTATTCTAAATCAAAAAGAGGTGAAAATAGATAAGATTAAAACAAATCTTAATCAAATTAACCATTTAAATTCAAATTTAAAAAATCTAACTAAAGCAACTACAGTTTTTAATCTATTTACAAAAAACAACTCTTTAGAAAATCAATTAAATACTCAAATAAGTTTCCAAAACTTAATAGATGAGATTCAAGATCAAATTTCAAGTAATAGTGACTTTATAAATTCAAACTCTTCAAGATTATATATTGTCACTTTTATTTATATACTATTTCTTATAATCTCCGATTTTATTCATAAAAAATATATATATTTATTAAAAAAAGAAAAAATATTTTTTTCTGAATTAGCAAATAAAGATAGTCTTACAAATCTATTTAATAGGGGTTATTTAGATTTTATTTTACAAGATTATCAAAAACAAAAGAATAGTTTATCCTATGGAATAATATTTATTGATATAGATAATTTCAAACAAATTAACGACAAATATGGACATCAATTTGGAGATGAAATATTAAAAAGAGTCGCAAATATTTTAAATACTAATTTAAGAAATATAGATATTGCAGGAAGATGGGGAGGAGAAGAGTTTATGTGTTTAGTTATTTCAGATGATGAAAGTTCCTTATTCAAAATTGCTCAAGAGATAAGAGTTTTGATACAAAATTGTAATGATATAAAACTTACTGCAAGTTTTGGTTGTGCTTTAAATAAGAAAAGAGATTTTATAAAAGTCATTGAAAGTGCAGATAAAGCTCTTTATAAAGCAAAAAAATTAGGAAAAAATAGAGTTGAAATGGGAGAATAATCTCTCCCTAAGTTATTTAAAATCTTTAAAATTTTGTCTTAGTGCTTCATAAGCAACTATTGAAACAGAGTTTGCGATATTTAAGCTTCTTGCGTCATTTGTCATAGGAATAGTAATACAAGTAGTTGAACTTTTATCCAAAATAGATTGAGGAAGTCCAGCATCTTCTCTTCCAAAATAGAAGTAATCCCCTGCTTTATACTCTACATCAAAATAAACTTGTTTTGTTTTTGTAGTTGCGAAAAAGTGTCTATCATTAAAAGGATTTTTTGCCCAAAAATCCTCAATATTTTCATACTCTCTAACATCTAAATCAAACCAATAATCAAGCCCTGCTCTTCGCACTTCTTTTTCTGTAATCTCTCCAAAACCATAAGGTTTAATTAGATGAAGTGTACAGTTAAGTGCAAATGCAAGTCTTCCAATAGTTCCCACATTTCCAGGGATTCGAGGTTCGTGTAAAACTATATTAAACATTATAAAATCACCGTTTTATTTCCATGAACAAAAACTCTATCATTTAGAAGTAACTCAAAAGCGTTTGAAAGTACGATTTTTTCTACATTTCTTCCCGCATTTCTCATATCTTCCCAAGAATATGAGTGATCAACTCTTACAACATCTTGATATACAATTGGTCCTTCATCTAAATCATCAGTTACATAGTGTGCTGTTGCACCAATAATCTTAACACCTCTTTCATGGGCTTGTTTATATGGATTTGCTCCAATAAATGCTGGTAAAAATGAGTGGTGGATATTTAAAACTTTTTTAGGGAAAGTTTGAACAAATTTTGGAGTTAAGATTCTCATATATTTTGCTAAAACTATAAGTTCTGGATTATATTCTTGAATTTTTGCAATCATTTTATCTTCGTGTTCTTCTCTGCTCAACCCATCAGCACTAATACTTGCAAAAGGAATATTAAACTTCTCAACCAAATCTTTTAAGTGGTCGTGATTTGCAATAACAGCTTTGATATTTGCATTTAACTCACCAGCAATATATCTAATCAACAAATCACCCAAAACATGAGACTCTTTTGTTGCCAAAATCACAACATCTTTTTTCTCTTTTTTATTTAGCTTGATTGAAGCACCATCTGGTAAAACTTCTTTTAACTCTTTTAATAAAATATTTGCTGAAACTTTACCTGATATGATGCTTCTCATAAAAAATTTTTTTGTATCAGGATCAACATATTCAGCATTTTGTTCTATGTTTAAATTGTTTGCAAAAAGAACTTTTGAGATATTATAAACAAGCCCTTTTGCGTCTTCTGTGTCTATTAAAAGTATATACTCTTCCATATTTCCTACCATTTCTATTTTGGATTAGAACCTTTTAGAATAATTGTTTAGATACAATTTTATCCGATGGAACGAATAATCTTTATTCGAGGTTACATCGTGATAAACTCTTGTTGAGAAATAATTATTCAAAGGGTTCTATTTTTGGGCGAATAATACCATTTTATAAATTAACCTATAATTTTATAATCCCTGCAAATCGCCCAGTTTTTGGATTTTTTCTAAAAGAAAAATATGGTTCATTGGAACATTTCGTACAAACAGAAGATATTTTTATATTTTTAACTCCCATTTTTTCAAGTAACATTTTGTTTATTCCTTGTAAATCTATATTGTTACCTATACAAAACTCTTCTCCAAATGAAGTTTTTACAATTTTTACCAACTCATCGCTTACTTCATAACAACATTTTTGAATTGAAGCTCCCATTTCCACGCAAATATCACTTGCAACACAACCAAAATTATCTATCATTTTTTTTGCTGTAATCTCTGCAATTTTCAGAAAAGTTGAGTTTCTTCCAGCGTGAACTGCTCCAATAACTCGTTTTTTTTCATCATAAAAAAGTATAGGAATACAATCAGCCACCATAACCATCAAAGGCAAATCTTTCGTATTTGTAATAATCCCATCACAATTATCAATAAATTTTGGGCTATTTTCATCTACAATCACCACATTATTTCCATGGGTTTGATTCATATAAACCAAATTTTCATTCTTATATCCCCATTTTAAAGATAGGTTTTCTCTATTTTTATCCACATTTTTTTTATCATCACCCACATGATAAGCCAAATTTCCATCATTTATATCTGTAAAAATTTTTAATATTTTATTCATAATTTCTTCTTTTATTTGCTTTTGATATAATCAGCCAAAATTTAGCAAAATATTCATTAAGGATTACAATTGAACAGATTTGATGAAGCTTCAAAAACTTGGGATTTAAGACCAGCTAGTGTTGCCCTTGCAAATGCTTGTGTGGAAAATATAAATAAAGTTATCACTTTAAAAAATGATGCAAAAATATTGGAATATGGTTGTGGAACAGGACTTGTTTCGTTTGGTTTGAGTAATGAAACAAACGCTGTTTTAGGTATGGATAACTCAGATGGAATGGTTGAGCAATTCAACAAAAAAGTGGCTGATGCCAATTTTTCAAACATCAAAGCAATCAAACATAATATTGAAAAAGAGGATTTACCATCAAATGAGTTTGATTTAGTAGTTATAAATATGGCTTTACATCATATAAAAGATATTTCAACATTTACAAAAAAAGCCTATGAATCTTTAAAAAAAGATGGTTATTTATCTATAAATGATTTGGATAAGGAAGATGGAACTTTTCATAAAAAACATAATAATGATGGGGTTTTTCATTTTGGATTTGATAAAGATAAATTGGAAGAGAATTTGAAAATGCAAGGATTCAAAATAGTTGATTATAAAATCGTATTAGTTGATAAAAGAGAAGATAGAGATTTTCCTATTTTCAACCTAATTGCACAAAAATAAAGGGTAAAAATGTCAGAAAAATTTGCAATATTTGGAAATCCAGTATCCCACTCAAAATCCCCACAAATGCAAAATGCAGGATTAAAACATATAAATTTTGATGGAAATTACGACAAACACCACCTTGAAGATGGAAGCACAATAAAAGATGTTTTTTTAGCTTCAAATTACAAAGGTGCAAATATCACAGTTCCACACAAAGAACATGCCTTTGCAAAGGCCGATGAGATTAGAGGAATAGCTCAAAAAATTGAAGCAGTAAACACATACATAAATGAAAATGGAAAAGTAATCGCTTACAACACCGATGCACCTGGATTTTTAAAAGCTATTGAGAGTTTTGGAACTATCAAAAATGTACTTTTACTTGGAGCTGGAGGAACAGCAAAAGCCATATCTTTGGCTCTTCAAGAAAAAGGTATAAATGTAACAGTACTAAATAGAAGTGAAGGAAAACTTGATTTTTTCAAAAACAATGGTATCAAATGCTCAACTTGGGATAGTTTTGAAGTTTCAAACTTTGATTTGGTGGTAAACTCCACAAGTGCTGGATTAAAAGATGATTATTTACCAACTCCAAAAGAGTTACTTGAACCAGTACTTAAAAACGCCTCTTTTGCTTTTGATTGTGTGTATGGAAAAATCACTCCATTTTTGGCATTGGCAAAAGAAAATGGTTGTGAAATCAAAGATGGCGAGGATATGTTGTTGTTTCAAGGTGTTTTAGCCTTTGAATACTTTACAAACACAAAAGCCGATAATAAGGTTATTGAGGCTATGAGAAAAGGGTTAAAAAAAGAGGATTAATTACATATTCTCTTTTTTTATATAACACTCTTTTTTTACATTATTTTCTTGTAAGATAAAAACAAATTTATCATTATATAATTTACCTTTTATCTCTACTGTATAAGGTATTTTATGTAATATAGATTCATTATTACAGAAATATGGAGTATTTTTCCTAATTATTGGGTTAATTTCTT
>JBBITK010000049.1:0-1564 GCA_037440805.1 Arcobacter sp.
TTATTTCCAAATTTGGACTTAATCAAGAAAATTTTATTTATTTTATTGTGCCTTTGGTTCTGTTTGGTTTGATTCTTTTTTTAAGTTTTTCAATCTCTATTTTGAAACCACTTTTTAAAAGTGATGAAAAACTCGAACAGAGTATTAAAGAGACAATTCATGAGTTAAATATCCCTGTTTCTACTATTCAGATGAATACTCAACTTTTGGAAAAAAGTATCAGCGATGAAAAAAGCCTAAAAAGACTACAAAGAATCAAACAAGCTTCAAATAATCTTTTAAAACTTTATGAAAATATGGAATATAACATCAAAAAAGAGATTGATAAAATAGAAAATCAAGAGTTTTTTTTGGATGATTTGATAAAAAATAGTTTGGAGAAATTTGAAGATATAAAAAGAGATATAAAAATCAGTTCAAATATTCCAAATATCAAACTTTTTAGTGATTTAAATGGTTTTGAAAAAACTATTGATAATTTGATTTCCAATGCAATAAAATATAATATCAAAGAAAATCCTATTATAGAAATAACTTTTAAAGATAATGTTTTATCTATTTTTAACACAGGTGAAAAAATAGACACAAAAAATCTTTTTATAATTTTTGATAAATATTTTCAAGAAAACCCCTCAAATGATGGCTTTGGTTTGGGACTTTCTATGGTAAAAGAGTTTTGTGATAAAAACAAAATCACAATCAATATTGAAACTTCTGAAAATGGGAATAAATTTAATTTAAATTTAAAAAATATTATAAAATAGAGTAAAAATATGATTAATAAAACAGCTACAAAAACACTTCATCCAAGAAATCTACACAACAGTAGATATGATTTTGAAGCACTTATAAAAACAAATGATGATTTAAAAGAGTTTGTAAAACCAAATAAATATGGAGATTTATCAATAGATTTTGCAAATGCAAATGCTGTAAAAACTCTAAATAAATCATTGTTGGCACACTTTTATGGCGTGAAAAATTGGGATATTCCTGATGGATATTTATGTCCACCAATACCTGGAAGAGCTGATTATATTCATCATATTGCTGATTTATTGGCAAGTTCCAATAAAGGAGTAATTCCTACGGGTAAAAATATAAGAGGTTTAGATGTGGGAATAGGGGCAAATTGTATCTATCCTATTATTGGTACTAGTGTTTATGATTGGGATTTTGTAGGAAGTGATATAGAAATAGAGTCTATAAATTGTGCTTTAAATATAATAAACTCAAATGACTCTTTAAAAGAAAAAATAGAGTGTAGAATCCAAAAAAATAGTAAAAATATCTTTAAAAATATAATAAACAAAGATGAAAAGTTTGATTTTACACTTTGTAATCCTCCTTTTCATAAATCTTTAAAAGATGCAATGGATGGAAATAAAAGAAAAGTTCAAAATCTAACCAAACAAAAAATTACAAAAAATGCCTTAAATTTTGGTGGTAAAAATAATGAACTTTGGTGTGAAGGTGGAGAAATAACATTTATAAAAACTATGATAAATGAGAGTTTGGAGTTTTCAAAAAACTCTTTATGGTTTACAACTTTGGTTTCAAAAAA
>JBBITK010000049.1:1593-12159 GCA_037440805.1 Arcobacter sp.
AAGCAGTAGAAGTTAAAACTATAGAGATGAATCAAGGTCAAAAAAACACAAGGGTAGTTGCTTGGAGTTTTTTGAGTAAAAATGAACAAAAAATATTGTTTAAAAATAGTTAAATTATAAAATATTACAAAACTTAACAATCACTTAACAAATAATTAATAAAAAATTAACACACTAATTTTATTATTCTTAAAACTAATTTTTTAAGGATTAAAATGAAATTTAAGTATTCTATTTTTGCACTTTTTGCAATCAACGCTACCATGTTTTCATCAGAAATTATTTTGATGGATAAAATGTCTGTAACAGCTACAAAGATTGAAAAACCCACAAAAGAAATAACAGAGAATATTGCAGTTGTCGATAAAAAAACGATTGAAGATAAAAATATTTTAAATATTCACGATGCGATACAAAATGTTTCAGGAGTTATTGCAGAATCATCTTCAAACTCTCAAAATCCAAGATTGATTATAAGAGGAGCTGGATTAAAAGCTAGATATGGTGTTAGGGAAATAATGGTTATGAAAGATGGTGTTCCAATGACAGACCCTGATTCCTTTACAAGATTTGATTATATTGATATGCAAGATGTTTCAAGTATAGAGGTTCAAAAAGGGCCAGGTTCTATAAATGCAGTTAATGCAACGGGTGGAGTTGTACAGTTAATTACAAAATCTGTTTTTGAAGAGGATAAAAATAGAATTAAAGTTGGAATAGGAGACGATGGTCAAAGAAATATAAATCTAAAAGTGAGAGGAAAAGTTGATGAAAATGATTATTTATCATTTACAGCAACAAAAAGAGAGATAGATAACTCTTGGAGAGATAACAATGATTTTGACACAAAACAATTTAGTTTAAAATATGGACATATTTTTGTAGATGATTCAACATTGGAATCTGAAATAGCTTATACTGAATCAAATTTAAATCTTCCAGCTTCTATGACAAAAACAGAATTTGAAACTTTTAAACAAACGGGAGAACAGCATAATACTTCAGATGTTTGGCAAAATAGTGCTAGAGATTCAAAAATTTTATCTTTAAATAGTAAGTATGAAAAAGAGGTAGGAAATATCACTTATAAACCAAGAGTATATTTTAATACATGGGAACATTTTCATCCTGTTACAGGTTTGATAAATGATGCAAAAGATAATGATATTTTTGGTACAGATTTGGAGTTTAATTTAGGACATAAACTATTTGACAAAAATGCAAATTTAGTTGGAGGAGTTACTCTAAAAAGTGATGTTTCAAAAAATGCAAAAAAATATACTTATGGAGATGTTCAAACAACACTTGTAACAACGGGTTATGGTGCAAATAGAACAACTGTAAATCAAATAGTTAGAACCCTATCAAACGAAAAAGGTACTTATGCAGGAACAGAAGATAGTCAAACAAATCTTTATGGTGCATATTTTATGGAGAGTTTCAAACTCAATGATAAAATAGGTGTTGATATTTCAAGTAGAATTGATAAATTAAATTTTGATATTAGTGGAAATGAAATAAAAACCTATGATTATGCAACAAAAAGTTATAAAGATGGAATAGGAGAGTATAGCATTGATAATTCATTTACTTTGTACTCTTCAAAAATTGGTTTAAATTATGCCTTAACGGATATTTCAAATATATACTCTTCAATAGCTTCTGCAAATCAAGCCCCAACTACAAGTGAACTTGGAGATAATGAAGATTTAAATAAAGCAAAAAGTATTAATTATGAAGTTGGATTAAAAACTAGAACTCAAAATTATGAGAGCAATTTGGCACTTTTCCAAAATGATGTTACTGATGAAATTATTCAAATAAAAGATGCAAATGGAAATTCTATTTACGATAATGCTGGAAAAACAAACAAAAAAGGATTAGAGTTTGATACAGCTTATAATCTAACAAATAATTTACAAATGGGTGGAGCTTATACTTATAGTAAATTCAAATTTGATAAGTTTGATGAGATTGTAAGAGGAGTAGAACAATCAAGAGATGGAAACTATTTACCATATATCCCAAAAAATCAATACTCTATTTTTATGGCATACAACTTATCAAATGGCTTTAAATCAAGAGTAACAACTAGAACTTACGGAAGTTATTATATGGATAATGCAAATACTCAAAAATATGAAGGGTATGATTTGATAACTGATTTGATGTTGGGATATGAAAAAAATGCACATAATATTCAACTAAATACAACAAATATTTTTGATAAAAAATATGCAATGGAAGCTTCAAAAGATGTATATGGAACTGAAACATATAAAGCAGCAAGTCCTAGAAGTACAATGCTTACTTACACTTATAAATTCTAGGAAATATCTATGGTAAATTTTGTAAAAAGAGATAAAAACGATATTTTTGGAATACCTTTTTAATATTATTTTTAAAAATAGAGTTTTTCAAAGAACTATTCAAATTTTGGTTTTAGCCTTGTTTATTTATGCAATATATTTTGGATTAATAAATCCAACAAAAGAGGAAAATTTATTTACAACTGCTCTATTTTGGGGTTTATTTTGGCCATTTTTTATGGTTACAACATTGGCTACTTTTGGAAGGATTTTTTGTGGAGTTTGTCCCCATGGATTTATTGGTAAATATATTACAAAAATAGGTTTAAAAAGAAAACTACCAAAAGCCTTGGAAAATCCTTTTATTGGAGTGTTTATACTTTTTATTGGTTGGTGGTTTGTTTATTATATGTATCCAGAATTTTTCAAAACTCCATATTCAACAGCAATGCTTTTTTTAGTTATGACAATAATTGCTGTTGGTTTTTATTATGTTTATGATGAGATGGCGTATTGTAAAAATATTTGCCCAATAGGAACAATGACAAAAGTTTTTTCAAAAGTTAGTTTTACAAAACTTGAAACTTACAAAGAGCATTGTTCATCTTGTAAAACTTTTGATTGTACAAAAGCTTGTAGTTATAACTTAAAACCATTTACCTTTGATAAGAAAAATTCAATGGAAGATTGTACTTTGTGTATGGATTGTAGCAGTGCTTGTGAAAGTGTGGCTTTCAAATTCAAAAAACCATCAAATGTTTTGTTAAATAAATTTAAAGTTTCAAAAGCTGAAGTTTGGGCGTTGATTTTTATAACAGCCTCTATTAGTATAACTATGGGATTTCATCATGCCTTAGGTAGAAGTGCTATTGTTGAAGAGTTTTTTTGGACAAAAACAGCTAGATATTTTGAAACATTTATTGATTTTGGAACTATGGATGTTGTTGGTTTTTTTGCTTTTTTATATGCAGTTATAATCTCTATTGTTTTAAGTGTTAGTGGAATGTTTATAGCTTCAAAAATTATGAAAGTAGAGTTTGAAAAGACATTTTATACTTTGGGTTATGCTTTTATTCCATTATTTATAATTGGTGGATTATCGCATATTGGAGAGTTTTTCTTTTATTCTTATGCTTCAAATATTGTAAATGGTTTTAATCAAGCCTTTTTTCTAGGAATGGATACTATGCAACCACTTGCTAGTAGAAGAGATGAATGGGTGCATATTTTCAAAGCTTTTAATCATATTGGTTATATTTGGGCATTTATTTTGATGGGAATTAGATTGAAATTGATAGATACTAAAAAATCTTTAAAAATTTTGGCTTTTCCTTTTGCCTCGGCTTTAATCATATTTTATATGACACTAAATTTTTATACGGGATATGTATTTAAAACTTATGGTGTTAGTATGGGACATAATCACAGTTCTCATCAAATGAAAATGGAAAACAAATGAACATAGAATTGATAAAAAGTTTGGTTGATTATGGTGTTATTGCATTATTAATATTTATGAGTTTTATCTCTTTTTGGTTTTTTATTGAAAGGGTAATTTTTTATAAAAAAGTAGATGTTAAGAGTTTTAAAAGCAAAAAAAATTTAGATATAGCTTTGACAAAACATCTAACTATTATTGGAACTATTGCTTCAAATTCCCCGTATATTGGACTACTTGGAACAGTAATGGCAATTATGCTTACCTTTTTTACTATGGGAAATGGAGATATTGATGCTTCAAAAATTATGAGTTCTCTAGCACTTGCTTTAAAAGCAACTGCTATTGGACTTGTGGTTGCTATTGTTTCTCAAATTTTTTATAATATTTTGGGTCGTTATGCAGAAGTATTGGAAAGTTTATATGAAACTGAAGAAATATGATTCTATAAATGTAATACCTTTTATTGATGTATTACTTGTATTATTAACCATTGTTTTGCTAACTTCAACATTTATTACAAAGGGAATAATACCCATTGCTTTGCCTAGTGCTTCAAATGCTGATAATAAAAAAATAGAAAAAGAGATAATCATATATATAAAAGAGAATGGGGAAATAATCTGTGATAATCTAGTAGGTTTAGAAAATATAGAAAAATATATTATGCAATTTTCTAAAGATAGAGCATTTCATATAAATAGCGATAAAAACAGTAAATTTGATAGTTTTGTATCTTTACTTGATATGCTCAAAAAAAATAGTTATACAAATATTTCCATAGTTACAAAAAAATGAATAGATATTTAAACTCTTTTTTTATAACTCTTTTTGTTTATGTAACTCTTGGAAGTTTTGTATTTTGGTTTTTTAAAAAAGATTTTATCAAGCCAAAAGAACAAACAAAAACTATCTCTTTAAATAATCTAACTATTTTAGAAACACCAAAAGTTGAAAAAATCCAACCTATAGAAAAAGATAAACCTAAAGAAATAATTGAAAAAAAATTAATAAAAAAGGTAGAAGAAACAAAAAAAGAATCTATAAAAAAAGTTAGTAAAAATATAAAAAAAGATTCCAAAATAAATAAGCCCATAAAAAAAGAAATTGTAGAAAATAGTCTGAAAAAGGCTGAAAAAATTGTTGAATTTACCCAAAAAACAAAAAAAGAAGAGCCTATAAAAACTCCTCAAAAAAATATTATTGATGAGAAAAAAGATTATTTAGATAAAAATCTTTTTAAAATAAGAGAGCTAATTTCAAAAAAAGTAATTTATCCAAATAGAGCCAAAAAATTTGCTATTCAAGGTGTTGTTTTGGTTGAATTTAAAATATTACCAAATGGAGATATTGAGAATATAAAAATTTTAGAAGGAAATAGATTTTTCCACAATTCAACGATTGAAGCTATAAAAGAGGCTTCAAGGGAGTTCCCAAAAGTATCAAAAGAGTTACAAATTCAACTACCAATAGAGTATAAATTGATTTAATTTTTCTCTATCAATCCCTCTTTTATAAGCTGTTTTAGATTTCTTGATAGTGTTTCTTGGCTTATGGAGAGAATATTTGCTATTTCATATTGTTTTAGTTGTTTTGCAAACTTTTGATGTTTTGTATAGAAGTTTAGGATTTTATCTTTGGCATTTGAAGCCAAATTTAGATGAATATTTTGTTGTAAAAGCTGAATTTTACCAAGTAGAGAGTTTATAATCTCATTTGCAATATTTATATCACTCAAAAATTCATTTCTAAACTCTTCAAGTTTTATTTTTATTAGTTTTGTTTCGTTTTTACAAATTGCTGTAGAGGGGAGTGGAACTCCTTGCAATGTGGCAGCTTCAGCTATTAGTGAAGGTTTATTAAAAATCCCAATAATTACCTCATTACCTTGGTCATCGTGTTTGTAAACTTGAATCAAACCTTCAATTAGCACATAAATATAGTTACTTAAATCTCCCGCATAAAAGAGAATACAACCTTTGTTTAGTTTCTCTTCGTGGGATATCTCCACAAGTCTGGAAAGTTTTTTATCATCAAGTGAGGAAAATATATAAATTTCTTTTAGTCTATCTTTTAACATAGTGGGAGTTTACAATTTTTTTTGATAAAACTTACTAAAACAAAAAAATAATATTTATATTGATAAAATAAATGAATTTTATCTTAAGATATAAAATCAAAATAATATATTAAATTAGTATTATTTTACAAAATTATAGGTTTAAAAGCTAGATATATAGAGTGAAGTAAATTTTAAATAATATTTTAATATAATATTTTACTTAAATAAAAAGGATTGTCTATGAAAAAAATAATTATTGCTACTTCTTTATTAACTGCGTGTGTTGCTTTTGCAAACCCTTATGCAAAATGTGTTACTTGTCATGGTGCTAATGGAGAAAAAGTTGCTTTAGGTAAATCAAAAATTATCAAAGATATGACAAAAGCTGATTTTGTTGCTTCTCTAAAAGGTTATCAAAATGGAACTTATGGTGGTGCTCAAAAATCTATAATGGTTCTTCAAGTAAAAGGTATGAGTGAAGCTACTATGAATGAAATTGCTGATTTAATCATCAAATAATCCTTTAATAGCTAGATTTTCTAGCTATTGATTTTCTACCTTCACTTATTTTTAAATCAAAATAAATCTTCTTTAAATTTGAAATATATAAATCGATTAAGACTAAATATAGTATTTTTTGGTAAAAATCCTTGGAAAGCAAATATCTATTTATTAAAAAATATAGTTTAATATTCAAGGAACAAAATGCAAACTGTTGAACTAAAAATCGCTCCAAAGGATTGGATTTACATTATCATAATTGGTGCATTTTTCGGATTTTTTATCTCTTTGTGTTTTTATTTTGTAAGTTATGATTTGCAAAATAGCTCAACTATTTTTTTTAGTACAGGAACAGCTGTTTTTATCTCTTTGTTTGCATTTTTTTTGATAACCATTTCCAATAGATTTATATTGCCAAAAGTTGAGAAAAGGTTTTGGTATTTTATTAGTTTTGTATTCTCTTTTTTATCTGGTTTTTTTGGGTTTACTCTCTCTTTTTTAATTTTTTCTTTGGGTAATTTTAAAATCATAGGAATAATCTCTGATTTTTGGATTTATATCTCTATTACCATTGGTTTTTTGACATTTTTGGTTGGGCTTATTTTGCATCAGTTTATCTCTATGAAATACAAAAATGAAGAGATAAAAACTCAAATTTTGGAAACAAAACTCAAAGCTTTAGAAAATGAACTTAATCCTCATTTTCTATTTAATGCTTTAAATTCAGTATCAGAACTCATCTATCAAGACCAAAAAAAAGCAGAAATAGCAGTAATAGATATATCAAAATTTTTGAGAAATGCTATAAATAAAGAGAGTTTAATAAGCCTTGAAACAGAGCTTTCAATGGTAAAAACCTATGTGAATATTGAAAATGTAAGATTTGATGAAAAAATTGTTTTGAATATCGATGATTTTAGTGAATATAAAAATATTAAAATACCAAAATTTTCAATTCAACTTTTGGTGGAAAATGCCATAAAACACGGTTTTTTAGGAAAAATATTAAATATTGATATAAAATTTTCAAAGGACAAAATAGTGGTACAAAATGATGGAAAAACTGCTAATATGTTGAAATTTGGTACAGGATTATCAAATCTTCAAAAAAGATTAGAGATTCAAAAAGTGGGTAAACTCATGTTTGAAAATGAAGATGACAAAATGAAGTTTACTATTTTATTAAATGGGAGAATTTAGATGAAAGTAATGATTGTTGATGATGAAAAACTAGCTTTAGGTAGATTAAAAAGGCTTTTAAATGAGAATAAAATAGAGGATATTACAGAGTTTAATGACCCGATAGAAGCACTAAAGGAAGTGGTAAAAACAAAGTTTGATGTGGTGTTTTTGGATGTTTCAATGCCAAATATAAGTGGTTTGGAACTTGCTGATTCAATTCTTCAAATAGAACCAAAAACATTTATTGTTTTTCAAACAGCACACGAAGAGTTTGCCCTTGAAGCTTTCAAAAAAGGTGGAGTAGGATATTTGGTAAAACCAATTCAAAGTGAAGATATAAAAAATATTTTAGAAAAAATTGACAATTACAAAACAACAGCAATCCAAGAAAACAAAAAAATTCTTGCAAAAAGAGGAGATAAACTCTATTTGATAGATATTGATGATATTTACTATATAAAAGCTGATTTGGATGAAGTGATAGTAAGAATCAAAGATACAGATGCTTATGTAAGACGAAAAATAGGAGATTTAGAAACTCTTTTGGTTGGTAAAAACTTTTTTAGGGTTCATAGGTCTTATATTGTAAATGTGGATAAAATCAAATCATTAAAAAGTGTTGAGCAGTCAAAACTTCAAATATTTTTTGAAGGTATTAGTGAAATAGTTACAAGCTCAAAAGAGGGTGCAAAAGATTTTAGGGAGTATTTGGAGCGAAGAAGTTTATAGTCTGATTTTTAACCTTATTGATAAGAGTTCTATTTGTTTATTGTACAATACGAAAAATTTTAGATAGGATGAGTTTTGATAAATAAGGTTGTTTATCCCATTTTTTTAGGGGCTTTGGCTTTTTTACTTTTTAGTAGCAGTGATTCTACGATTATCATTGGTGGTATTGCGATTTTTATAATCGGTATGTTTTTTATGGAAGATGGCTTTAAGTTTTTTAGTGGTGGTTTTTTGGAAAAGATTGTCCAAAATAGTTCAAATACCACTTTAAAAGCTATTTTTACAGGTTTTATCTCTACAACTGTTGTTCAAAGTTCCTCTTTGATTTCAGTTATCATAATCTCATTTTTAACAGCAGAAATCATAACTTTAACAGGTGCTATTGGAATAATATTTGGTGCAAATATTGGTTCAACTTCAACAGCTTGGATAATTTCCACTTTGGGAATGAAAATAGATTTGGCTATTTATGCTCTGCCTTTGATTATTTTTGGAATAGTATTAAAACTCAATAGCAACAAAAACTATCAAGGAATAGGGGATGTTTTTGCAGGGATAGGGTTTATATTTTTGGGTATTGATTATATGAAAGATGGTTTTGATACTTTAAAAAATAGTATTGATATTTCATCTTATGCAATGGAGGGTATTTTAGGAGCTGTTGTTTATGTTTTGGTTGGTGCTATTGCAACTGTAATTATTCAATCAAGTGCTGCAACAATGGCGATTATATTAACAGCAGTTGCTACAAGTCAAATAACATATATAAATGCTTTGGAGTTAGCAATAGGGGCAAATATTGGTACTACAATTACTGCTTTTTTGGCCTCTTTAGCTTCAAATACAAATGGTAAAAGATTGGCAATCGCACATTTTATCTTTAATGGTGTGACAGCATTGGTCGCTTTGGTATTTTTAAATCAGTTGGCAAAATTGGTTGATATACTAGCATCATATTTTGGTATATTAGAGAATGATTATGCTATGAAACTTGCACTTTTCCATACAATTTTTAATATTATAGGTGTTTTATTGATGACGCCATTTTTAAATAAATTGGTTTCATTTTTGGAAGGTTTATTCAAAGGGCAAAAAACTTCAAAATTAAAAGCTCTATATTTGGATAGTGTAGTTGTGAAGATTCCAGATGCAGCCATTAGCTCTTTGAGAAAAGAGATAATTCACCTATTTGATAATTCCGTTGAAGTTATTTCCCATGCACTATTTTTGCATAGACACAATTTTTTAGGAAGTGATGATATTCAAGGTGTTGTAAAAAACTCAAATTTGGATATAAAAACAGATGTAAATGAGTTCTATTCCCAAAAAATAAAGAATCTTTATGGGGAGATTATTAGCTATTCTACAATGGCTCAAGAGTATATGAGCGACAAAGAAAAAAGTAGAATTTATGAGTTAAAAATAGCTTCAAGATATATTGTAGAATCCATAAAAGATATTAGAGAGTTGCAAAAAAATATATTTATTTACCTCAAATCTGATAATGAAAATATCAAAGAATTACAATCTTTTGAGAATAAAAGTAGCAAAAACAATCAAAATAATAAACGATTTAAAAGATGCACAAGATGGAGAGTATATTAAAGCTAAATTAAATATTTTGGAAGAGAACTTAAAAAATTATGATGATATAAATAGCGATAAAATTGACAATCTAATAAGACATCATAAAATCTCAACCAAAATGGCAACTTCTTTGATAAATGACTCTATGTATGCTCAAAATATCTCAAAACAACTTTTTGAGATGGCTAATATAATTTGGACAAAGAATTAATTTTAAATAAATTAATTCTTTTATCTCCAAAATACTTCAAAAATACAAATAAAAAACAGTTATCTCTAAAATATTATTTACAAAAAAATAAAAACATAAATTAATATCTAAATTAATAAATAATTTATTTAAATATTTATAAATAATATTATGATTTTTTAAAAAGCCCATAAAACTAATAACTATATAATATCAATAGGTATCTTATTATAAAAATAAGTTACATTAAGGATATTTTTGTAAAATAAATAAAAAAATTTGGGGCAAATATGAAAGTTATTATTTATTTATTGTTGTCTATGAATATACTTTTTGCTTCTGTTGGAACAATAACTTCTATGGTTGGAGAAGCTACTGTTACAAGGGGAACAAATATTCAAGAGGCTACAGTTGGGTTTGGTTTGGAAGAGAGAGATGTTATAAAAACAAGTGAAAATTCAAAATTGAAAATAAAGCTCAAAGATGAATCACTAATCTCTTTAGGGCAAAAATCGGTTTTAAGTATTGATGAGTATGTATTTGATGAAAATAATCCTGATGGTATAAA
>JBBITK010000049.1:12169-15630 GCA_037440805.1 Arcobacter sp.
TATTGGATTGGATGTGATCAGATTCGAATTTTAATTGGAAAAATCAATCCTGATAGATTTAAACTCAAAACCAAAACGGCAACTATTGGTATTCGAGGTACTACAATAGTTGGAAATCAAGATAGTGTTGCTTGTACCTATGGAACAATTACTGTAAGTGCTGGTGGCGAAACTGTTGTTGTACAAGTGGGACAAATAACAAACACAATAGCAAATCAAATCCCAACTCTTCCAAGAAACTACCAAACAAATGAGATAAAAGCCATTGAAAAAGAGGTTGAACCTCAAAATAAATCAAATAGTTTAACTTTCAAAACTCAAAATAGTGCCCCAAAAGAGGCAAAAGTTGTAGCTAAATCAGAAAAAGGAACAGTTGTTGTAAATAAAGACAATTCTATAACTTATAAACCAAAAGAGGGATTTAAAGGTAATGATACGGTGGTTGTTGAAACAACAAAAAATGGAGTTACAACAGTTGAAGTTATAGAAATTACTTCAGGGGAAGGATTGGATATGGATTTAAAATCTGTAACGGATTCTATCTCTGATATTGGATTGGATAAGACATTAAGTGATAATTTATCAACAAATTTTGATGAAGTTGATAATTCAGTTGATGAAAATGTAAATGATGTTCAAGATGATGTAAACCAAACAGAAGATGATATCTCTGATGCAACCGATGAAGTTGAAGATGATACTACAACAACTGAGGGTTCTTTCCAACTTGGAAATAATGGTACTTTATCTATGAGTGGTAAGGCTATCTATTTTGAAACTACAAACAACACAATAAACGGTTCAAAAACCATAACTTTGGATATCAATAAAGATACAGGTTATGTAAATGGTGTGATAAATAATAGTTTAACATATGGAATTGAAGGGAATAAAACAAGCTCTTATTATCTTAATGATGACAATTTTGCCTCTGTTGGAGATAATAGTAGATTTACTCAAAATAGTACACATACCCTTTCAAATCAAAGTTATATAAAAGCTATTAGTGATGGATTAGATAGTAGTGGGAATAGTATAAATGTAGATGATGAGAGTTCTTGGGGATATTGGATGGCTGATGTAACTTCAAATAGTGATAATACAAATATTCAAGCCATTGGAACTTTTGTGGCTGGAAATGAAACTCCAACAAGTGTGATTCAAAGTTATATGAATAATAACTCTGATTTTACATTCAAAGGTCATATGATAGGAAATGTTGTACAAAGTGGTTCGGCAATGGATTCTATTTTGCTTGATACAAACAATAATCTAACTTTAAATTTGGATTTTGGAAGTTCAACAAATAGTTTCAATGGAACATTCAATTTTAATACTCAAAGTGGTCAAAATTGGAATGGAACAATAAATAATGGTACTTTAACACTAGATGGCTTTTCATCTTCAAATAATATAACAGGAAGTGGAAATGGAAGTTCCCTTACAAACTCTGCTATTAATGGAGATTATTATGGAACAAGTGAGTTAAAAAGTGTAGGTGGAGATTTTACTATGGAGACTCAAAATTCAACAGCTTATGGTTCATTTAAGGCGGATAAACAATGAAAAAATCAATAATATTAAGTGCTATACTAATCTGTAATATCTCTTTATTTGCGGATGAAAATGAACCAAAAATTGACGCAAATCAATACTATAATCAGGTTATGTCATTTTACAAAAATGAGAATTATCAAAATAGTTACGAGTATCTAAAAAATTATCAAAAATATCAAAAGATTTCAAGAAAAGATGTTTTTATAATGGCAAGAAGTGCCTATGAAATAAGAAAATTTGTTGAAGCTTTGGGATATTATGAGTATCTATTAAAAGATGACAAAGATAATATTAGAATAAAACTTGAAATTGCACAGTGTCATTTACAGCTTAAAAATTTTGATAAATCAAAGGCAATTTTCCAAGAAATTTTAAAAACAGACCTACCAGCGACAGTTAGAAAAAATGTAGAAATTAAACTAAAAGAGTTAGAAGTTTTAGGTAAAAAACATAGTATAAAAACTGTTTTAGCGGGTGGAATATTAAATGATTCAAATATAGATAGTCAAAAAGATGGAAGAGCAGATTATGCTTCACAGTTAGCTTTAGTATCAAACTATAACTATAGAATCAATGATAATATCTCCATAGAAAATAGATTTTTAGGAGTTTCTCAAAGTTTTTCAGAGTATAGTGAAAAAGATATAGGACTTCTTTCATTCTCTACAATACCTACATATAGGACTTTAAATGATAGATTTGCTTTAGAAATAGGGCATGATATGGTTTTCTTAGGTGGAGATAGTTATTTAAATAGCAATAAAATCTCTCCAAAAGTTGGGTTTAAAATAAATGATGAATTAAATGTTTTAAATTCAATAGTTGTTTCAAAGAAAAATTATTTGCAAAATCAAAATAGCGATAGGGATTATGTGAGTTATGAACTTGAACAATCCTATGATTTAACTACTAAAGATTTTGGACTAAATGGTCTTTCATTATCTTTTGGAAAAGATAGTAAAAATTCTGGAACAAGAACAGATATTGATAAAAACTTCTATAAATTGACTTTGATGAACAGATACAATCTTTATAAATCAATTTTTATGACAAATACAGCCTCTTATCAAAAAAGTAAATATAGTGACGAAACAAACAATTTGTTGTATCAAAACATAAAAAGAGATGATTCAACACTCTCTTATGATATTGGATTATCTATGCAAATAAATAAGCAAATATCACTATCTACAGGTGTTCAATACACAAATAACAGTTCAAATATAGATTTATATGACTATGACAAAATTCTTACAAAAGGGTATTTATACTATGCATTCTAAAAATATTTTTAAAACAGCTTCAACTCTACTTTTAGCTACTCTATTTTCAGCTTGTGGTGGTGGAGGAGGTGGAGGTAGCCAAGAAAAAACCGCAACTCCACAAAATGCAACATTTATTGATGATGTTGTAACAGGTATAAAATATGTAAATGGAACAAATAGTGGATATACAGATGCAAATGGTAAATTTCCTTATAGTTCTGGAAGTGTGCAGTTTTATATTGGAAATATAAAAATTGGAGAGATAGCTTCTATTCCTAGTGATAATAAGGTATTTATTCAAGATTTATTAGGACTTCCAAGAACAAATACAAATGATGCAAAGATTTTGAAAATAGCAACTTTTATCCAATCTATAGATTCAGACCCTACAACATCTCAAATAGAGATTCCCGAAGCAACTTTCAAAAAATTTGAAGAGACTTCAGGGGATATTTTAAATATTCAAGTTGATAAGATATTGGAAAATAGTGGTTTTTTTGCTTTGGATACTACAAAAGTTCAAGAGCATTTACAAAGTACACTTGTTGTTCAAGGGGAGATAAAAACTACAATAAATCAATTTAAAAGTAGTTCTTTAGCAAATAATGCAACAAATGTAGATTTAAATCCAACCATAAA
>JBBITK010000050.1:0-15359 GCA_037440805.1 Arcobacter sp.
GCTTAGATTTTCTTTTTACCACTTTACTTAATAAATTTATATTATAAAAAGAGGCTTTAGCCCCTTTATCCCGACTATTTAGCTACTTGTTCACTACAAACAGAGATAGCTTTAGTCATTAAATCTCCACCGAAATTTGTGAAAGTTTTTAACATTGAAGCTTGAGTACATAACTCTTTTGCTTTATCCATAGTTGTTGAACCTGTATTTCCAGCCGTTGATTTTACAGCGTTTGCTAATTGTCCACCTAAAGCATCAGGAGTAATAGCACTTCCAGCAGCTGCACCAACTAAAGAAGTTGTGTCAGTGTTTCCACTTAATGCCGAAGTTCCAACACTTTTTAATGCTCCACCAACATCAAATGCAAACATTGAAGATAGAGTTAAAGCTGATACAAAAATGATTTTTTTCATAATATTTCCTTTTATTTTAAAATAACGCGTGATTATACTATTAAGATTTAAAAATTATCCTAATTCTATAAGACAAGGTTTATTTTATGAAAAACTATTATAATTTTGTGAAAAAAATGAGGATTAAATATATTATGGCACAAATTGTACAAACACCAAATAGTTTAGAGCAAGAAAAATTAATTCAATCACCTTTTAATACAAATGTTGCATTTTATGTACATTTAAAAGCTTTCAATAACTCAGTTAGAGAAGAGTTAGAAAAAAGAGTAAATGAAGTATTCTTTTTTACAAAGGGTGTTGATTGGAAATTTGATAGTTTTGGTATAGAAAAAGCAGGTTCAAGGGGAACGGATATTTTGGGATATTTTATTTTTAGAACCATAGAAGTTGAAAAGTTACAAAGACTATTTTTAGATGAATTTAAAGATTATGATAATGCAATAAAAATCAGTTGTTCTGTTGCAAAATATGAAAAAGTAGAAGAGAGCTTTTTTGAGTTAGATGTATAAATTTATACATCTACTCTTTTTAAATTGATAACTAAAAAAGACAAAATAGAGATAATCAAAATACTAACTCCTATTGGAAAAAATGTTCCATCGTGAAAATTTAGAGCAATAGAAGAGACCAAAGCTCCAAGCCCAAACTGTAAAACTCCAATCACTCCAGAAGCAACTCCAGCATTTTTTGGGAAAAACTCAATGGCAAGAGCCATACAATTACCAAAAATAAATGCCATCATACTCATATAACAAGCTATCAAAACAACAGTTCTTAAAATAGTTATGTTTTCATAACTAATAGTAAAAAGTAAAGCTGTGATTATCTGAATTATGATAGCTTTTTTTACCAATTCTAAGGGTTTGTGTTTTACTAAAAGGTTCATATTTATCTTTATCATAGCTATCAAAATTACAAAATTTATACCAAAAAATAGAGGAAAATAATCCGTTGAAATTTTGAAATACTCTATATATATAAATGATGTTTTTGCAATAATCACAAAAAAACCACCAAAACCCAAAGCTAAAGTTAGCATATATTTAATGGCTACTTTGTGAAATAAAACCGTTTTAAAAGATTCGATAATCTTTTGTTTTGATGGTGTAAAACTCTCTTCTAAATCTTTGTAAACCAAAAAAGTTACGAAAATAGAGTATAGAGTTAAAAAGACAAAAACAGCTTTCCATGAATAAAAATGGATAATAAAAGCTCCAATCACAGGAGCTAACATAGGAGCAAAACTTCTAACCATTCCCATCAATGAAAATACTTTTGCCGCTTCGCTTCCGCTAAATTTGTCCCTAACGATAGCACTTGCGTTTACAACTACAATCCCACCAAATAAGGCTTCAAAAAATCTATAAATCCAAAGCTCATAGATATTTGAACTAAAAATGATAATAAAACTAAAAAGCCCAAAACCTAAAAGCCCAAATATTGAACTTTTTCTTCTCCCAAATCTATCAGAAATAGGTCCTCCAAATATTTGTCCTACGGAGAATCCTATTAAAAAAATAGATAAAGATAGCTCTATTTTTTCAATACTAACGGAAAAATATTTTGCAATGTCAGGAATTGAGGGCAAATATGTATCCACTCCCATTGGTGCAATGGAAGATAAGATAGATAAAAGGATGATTAAATATATGTGATTTATAGGTTTTTTCATAACTCTTCTTTTAAATTGATAGTAACTTTTTCAAGTAACATAAAAAGCTTTTCTATCTCTAATTCATCAAAATTTTCTCCTAAACTTTTTCTAAATAGGCTAACCAACTTTGAACTTTTCTCCAAAATCTCTTCTCCCAAAGGAGATATTTTGATTAAATTTGTTCTTTTGTTTATTTGTGATTTTAAAATAAAACCTTTTTTCTCCAATGTAGCTAGTGTTCTGCTAATTGTAGTTTTGTCTTTGCCTAGAATTTGAGCTATTTTTGTTTGATTTACATCGGTTTCATATTTTATTATTTCCAATGTGGCTCTTTGTTCGGGAGCAATATCAAAGGGATGTAGTATTTGTGAATATTTATTGTTTAGTTTATTTGCTGTTTGATTTATTTTAAATCCAATGGATTTTTCCAATTCGTATGCCATATCTAATCCTTAAAATGTATATGCAATAGTTGCATATACAACCTTTATAAATATTTAAGTTAGATATTTTTATCATTTGTTTTTCACAAAAAGGAATAAGTATGAGTTTTATAGCTACAACTCAAGAAGAGTTAAAAAATCTAAATATTCAAGAAGGGCAAGAGATTTTAGTTGAATACAAAAATAAAGATTATTTTAATGGCGAAGAGAGTATTGAAAGGGCATTGGCAAGGGCAATTATAAATGATGGATTTATATCATTTATAATTACAGACCCTTTTGGAATGGATAAATTTATAAGTGGAGTTAAAATTTTGGACTAAAATCCACATCCATAATCTGTTGGAGTTAGACTATTTACACTTAATATTTTATCTAGTCTAATCTCTTGATTATTTGACAAAATCAAAAACTCCTCTTTGTTTTTTGTTTTAAAATTAACTATAAAATCCTCAATGGTTTTTTCCATATTTTCATCTTTATAAACAATGGTAGATTTAGTTTTTTTTACGGCAAAACTCTCTAAAACATCATAAAATTGGCAAGGTATAGGTATATATTTATCTTCCATTTTTTAATCCTTTTTTATTATTTCTAAAATATCAAGGGGATGTTTTACCACAAAACTAGCTCCATTTTCCATCAACTCTTTTTCATCTCTAAATCCCCACAAAACACCAATACCTATCATATTTGCATTTTTCGCCGTTTGCATATCAACCATTGTATCTCCCACAAAATAGACTTCCTCACAAGGTTGTTGAAAACTATTTGCAATATTTATGGCAGCTATTGGATCTGGTTTTTTTGGAATATCCTCTTTTTGTCCATGAATCTCTTTGAAATCATAATCTTTAAACAACAAATCCGCATACGCAACTGTGAATTCATGGGGTTTGTTTGATAAAATTGCCAAATTACAATTTAGTTTTTTTAACTCATCCAAAAGCTCATAAATTCCTTCATAAGGTCTTGTATTTGAGTGAAGTTTTTGGTCATATATTACTTTAAATCTTTTGGTTACTTCCTCTTTTATATCTTGTGTTTGTCCTTTTAGGGCATTCTCCACAAGTACACTAATACCTCCACCAACAAAATATCTATAATCTTCTATCTTGTGAATTGGTAAATTTAACTCTTTTAAAACTTGATTCATACAAACAGCTATATCTTCCAAAGAGTCAATTAGCGTTCCATCCAAATCAAAAATTATTGTTCTTTTATCTTTCATTTTTATATCTTTTAAATATTATTTTTTTATTTAGTGTTTACAATTTGAATCGATTATATCAAAATGGTTATTGTTTTCAACTTTTTAGCTCTTTTTCAGAATTTTGTTAAGGGGGATTCAACTATAATTCCCATTGTTGAAAAAACAAAATTTATCATATTTAATAACAGATTAGTAGATTAACATATTTTAAATAGATATTGAGTATGATTATCAAAAAAATATTTTGGAGAATTTAAGATGAAAGCATCAGATTTATTTGTAAAAGCTTTAGAGAACGAAGGTGTTGAATATATTTTTGGAATTCCTGGTGAGGAAAATTTGGATTTTTTAGAATCACTTAGAAATTCAAATATCAAACTTATTTTAACAAGACATGAACAAGGTGCAGGATTTATGGCTGCAACTTATGGAAGACTTACTGGAAAAGTTGGAGTTTGTATCTCAACTTTAGGCCCAGGGGCTACTAACTTTGCAACAAGTGCAGCTTATGCACAACTTGGTGGAATGCCTATGATGATGATTACGGGGCAAAAACCAATCAAAAAATCAAAACAGGGAAGATTCCAAATTGTTGATATTGTTGGTATGATGAAACCAATGACAAAATATGCAAAACAAGTTGTAAATGGAAACAATATCCCATCAATGGTAAGAGAAGCATTTAAAATAGCTACAACAGAGAGACCAGGTGCTGTTCATATTGAATTACCTGAAGATATTGCAGATGAAGAAGTAGAATTTAATATCTATCCAGTTAAATCATTTAAATATCCAAAAGCTGGAAAAGATGCAATAGCTGAAGCTGTGAAAATGATAGAAAATGCAAAAAGACCGCTTTTATTAGTTGGTGCTGGTGCAAATAGAACTAGAATTGGAAATGCTTTAACAGATTTTGTAAATGAGACAGGAATTCCTTTTTTCTCAACTCAAATGGGTAAAGGTGTGATTGACGAAAATCACAAACTTTGTTTAAGTACCGCAGCACTTTCAAAAGATGACTTTATACATTGTGCTATTGAAAGAGCAGATTTAATTATTAATGTTGGTCATGATGTTATTGAAAAACCACCATTTTTTATGGAAAATCATCCTGATGCAACAAAAGTAATGCATGTTAATTTCTTCCCAAGTGAAGTTGATGATACTTATTTCCCTCAATTAGATTTAGTTGGTGATATTGCTGGAAATATTGAACAATTAACAAATGCTATTTCAAAACAAGAGCATTGGGATTTTGATTATTATATTAGATTGGCAGATGAAATTAGAACAAGATTATCAAAATACTTTGGTGATAATAGATTCCCAATTTTACCTCAAAGGGCAGTTAGAGCTATTAGACAAGCTTTAAATCCTGAAGATATAGTAACACTTGATAATGGTGTTTATAAAATTTGGTTTGCAAGAAACTATAGATGTGCTCAACCAAATACACTATTACTTGATAATGCTCTAGCAACTATGGGTGCTGGACTTCCATCTGGTATGGCTGCAAAAATGATAAATCCAAATAAAAAAGTTGTTGCTGTTTGTGGTGATGGTGGATTTATGATGAACTCTCAAGAGATGGAAACAGCTGTTAGATTGGGACTTGATTTAACAGTGATTATCTTAAATGACAATGCTTATGGAATGATTAAATGGAAACAAACGGGAATGGGATTTGAAACATTTGGTTTAGATTTAGGAAATCCTGATTTTGTAAAATATGCAGAGTCTTACGGTGCAACTGGACATAGACCAACTTCTGTGGAAGAGTTTGAAAAAACATTAGATGCTTGTGTAAATGGAAAAGGTGTTCATTTAATTGATTTAGCGGTTGATTACTCTTTAAATCACTCTATTTTAAATGAATTATTAGCTAAAAAACAGTGTTTAATATAAATTAAGAGAGGAAAAATATGAGTACAATAGAAGTAACATCACCATTTGATGGAAGAGTTGTTGGAACTGTTCCATTTACAACAGTTGAAGGTGTACAACAAGCTATCGACACTGCTTATGAAAGATTTTTAGATGTTGATAACTGGATTCCAAAATATAAAAGAGTAGAGATTTTAGAAAACCTAATGAAAATTATGTCTTCTCAAGTAGAAGAATTAACAATTCTTTGTGCAAGTGAAGGTGGGAAACCATATATTGATTCTAAAGTTGAAATTCAAAGAGCAATCAATGGTATAAAAATCGCTATTGAGCAAATTGGATTACAAGAGGGTCATGAAATTGCTATGGGTCATACTTTAAGTAGTGCAAATAGAATGGCATATACTATGAAAGAACCAATAGGTGTTGTTGCTGCAATTTCAGCGTTTAACCACCCATTTAACTTAGCAGTTCATCAAGTAATTCCTGCAATTGCTGTTGGTTGTCCAGTTATTATTAGACCTGCAACTCAAACTCCAATGAGTGCTTTAAAACTTGTAGAGTTATTAAAAGAGGCTGGATTACCACAAGGTTGGGCTCAAGCTGTTGTTTGTGATAGAGCGGGTGGAGAGTTATTAGTTACAAGTCCAAAAACTGCATTCTTTACCTTTATAGGTTCAGGTCCTGTTGGTTGGTACTTAAATTCAAAAGCAAGTGCAGGAACTAGAAGTGCATTAGAACATGGTGGGGTTGCACCAGTTATTGTTGAGCCAGATGCTGATATTGAAGCTATGATTCCAGACCTTGTAAAAGGTGGATTCTATCACGCAGGACAAGTTTGTGTTTCTGTTCAAAGAATTTTTGTACATGAATCAATAGCAGATTCTGTAGCATCAAAAATTGCTGATAAAGCTTCAAAATTAGTAGTTGGTGATCAATTAGATCCAAAAACTGAAGTTGGACCACTAATCAATCACAATGAAGTAAACAGAGTTGAAGAGTGGGTTAATGAAGCAGTTGCTAAAGGTGGAAAAATTTTAGTTGGTGGAAAAAGAATAGGTGATTCTTGTTTTGAACCAACTGTTATTGTTAATCCAAGTGATGATGCAATTATCTCTCAAAAAGAGATTTTTGGACCAGTTGTTTGTGTTTATTCTTACAAAACTTTAGATGAAGCAATTAAAAGAGCAAATCAATTAGATGTTTCTTTCCAAGCAGCAGTATTTACAAAAAATATTGATACAGCTTTAAAAGCAGTAAAAAGATTAAATGCAACAGCAGTTATGGTAAATGACCACACAGCATTTAGAGTTGATTGGATGCCATTTGGTGGAGCTAAAACTTCTGGACTTGGATTAGGTGGAATTCCTGATTCTATGGCAGAGATGCAAAACCAAAAAATGATGGTTATAAAATCTCCTGTTTTATAATTGGAATTTTATGATTTTTATAAAGCTAAGGTTTTAAACCTTAGCTTTTTTTATTTAAAAAGGATTATTGATGAGTTGGGAAGAGATTATAGAGATTGAAAAACAAAAGCCTTATTTCAAAACTTTGAAAGATGAAATAGATAAAAGATATGAAACAACCACTGTTTTTCCTGAAAAGGAAAATATTTTTAAAGCCTTTTCTTTAACAAAACTTGATAATTTAAAAGTTGTGATTTTAGGTCAAGACCCATATCATGGATTTGGTCAAGCCCAAGGTTTGTCATTTTCAACTCCAGCAAATATCAAAAATCCACCATCAATGATGAATATTTTAAAAGAGATAAATGACGATTTAGGCAAAAAATCAATTTGTGAAGATGGAGATTTAACCCCTTGGGCAACACAAGGTGTGATGCTTTTGAATACTATTTTAACAGTAGAAGAGAGCAAACCAAAATCCCATCATAATTTAGGTTGGGAAGTTTTTACAGATAATATCATCAAATATATAAGTGATAATTGTAAAAATATAGTTTTTATACTTTGGGGAAGTCCAGCCATATCAAAAACAAAATTGATTGATAAGAAAAAACATCATATTTTAACATCTTCACACCCAAGTCCTCTTTCTTCTTATAGGGGATTTTTTGGATGTAAACATTTTTCAAAAACAAATGAGATTTTAAAAAAAGAGGGGAAAAAAGAGATTAATTGGTAATCTCTTCAGCAGATTTTATCTGCTCTTTTAATTTATAAAATAGGGTATAACAGTTGTTTTTATTGTTTTTATCTATTTGAATAAATATATATGAAACAACAACAACATTTAGTTGAAGTATTGCTTCGCTAAATGGTATAAAAGTAAACACAATACCCACAATCAAAATATAAACAGGATTATAAATTTTGATATTAGCCTGTGCTTTTAAAGCTTTTTCTTTATAGATTTTTTCATTTTCTATAATAAACTTTTTTTCCTCTTCCGTTAATAAGCCTTGATTTTTTGACTCTTCCAATTTTTCAATATAGTCCAATCTCTTTTTTTGTTGGAAATATATATAAGCAATACCTATACATATTATAATTGATACAACATTGGAAAAGAGTTGCAGTTGTAATTGCATTTCTGGGGTCATTTTACTCCTTTTTTATATCTGTATAGTATAATTTCAAAAACTCTTAATAGGACTTCAAAATTACAAATTTATGGATTTTATTGGTATCTTTATCTTTTATTCCAATAACATACTATCTAATGGAATTTTTCTTTTCAAAAAAAGGTTATCATAATTATACTGAAGATAAATTTTTTGGGACACAAAATATCTGGTATTGGCACTGGGAAGGTAAAAAAATCAAAAATTTACACTCTAAATGCTCTTCTTGTGGTGAAAGATTGGTATATGATGAAAATGTTACTAATGATATTGTTTTTTATTTCTGCCCAAGTTGTAAAAAGCAAGAGATGACCATAAAAGGTGGCTCTTATAGATATTCTCAATTTCTTGTAAAACGAGAAATTAGAAAAAAACTTAAAAAACAGATTATTTAATAGTAATTTTTTATAGATATAAATAATTTTTAATAATTAACATAATATAATTTTTTAAATTATTTTAAGGAGTTAATTATGTTTAGATTTTTTGTTCTGATTATGTTAGGTGCTTCATTTTTATTTGGAGCTATCAATTTGCAAACAGCTTCTAAAGAGGAGTTGATGAGTATAAATGGTATTGGAGAGAAAAAAGCTAATGCCATAATGGAATACAGAAAAAAAACGCCTATTACAAAACCTGAAGATTTAAAAAATATAAAAGGTTTTGGTGATGCAATGATTAAAAAAGTAAATGAATCTATCAATCCAACAGCAAAAAAAGTGGAATCTACAAAAAAATAGTTTTCCTCAGAGCTTTTACCTCTATTATGATAAAATCCCACAAAATCAAAATAGAGGTAGAGTTTGAAATTTTCTCCAAATGCTTTATGCCCTTGTGGTTCTTCTAAAAAATATAAAAAATGTTGTAAAGTTTTCCATGATGGAGTTCTTCCAAAAACTGCCTTAGAACTTATGAAATCAAGATATTGTGCCTATGCTGTGGGAAATGAAAATTATATAATTCACACAACTCACAAAGATAACAAAGATTTTAGTGAAGATATAAAATCTTGGGCTTTAGATATTTTGGATTTTTGTAAAAATACAGAGTTTAAAAATCTTGATATTTTGGAGTTTATAGATGGAGAAATTGAGAGTTTTGTGACTTTTAAAGCCCATTTGATTCAACAAAATCAAGATGTTTCCTTTGTGGAAAAAAGCAGATTTTTAAGAGTTGATGGCAAATGGTTATATGTTGATGGAGTATTTAATTAGGAGTAAAGATGAAAGTATTATTTTCCCCAAGTGAGACAAAATGCCCAGATGGGAATGATAAAAGTTTTGATAAAAGTAGTTTTATTTTTCCTGAATTATTTGAAAAGAGATTGGAAATATTGGAGGCTTATCAGAATTTTTTGAATAAAGCTTCAAATGAAGAGTTGATTAGAATTTTTGGAACAAAAAAAGAGGAAGTGATAAATCACTATAAAAGCGATATTTTTTCTGCCCCAACAACAAAAGTTATAAAAAGATATGAGGGCGTAGCCTTTGATTATTTGGATTATAAATCTTTGGATAAAAAAGAGCAGAGTTATATTGATGAAAATGTATTGATTTTTTCAAACCTTTTTGGTGTTTTAAAAGCTGGAGATATTGGACTTCCTGATTATAAATTGAAGCAGGGAGAGAGTTTTGATAATCTAAAAATAGAGGCTTTTTATAATCAACATTTTTCAAAAAATTTGGATGAATATTTAAAAGATGAAGATATTGTGGATTTAAGAGCTGGATTTTATGAGAAATTTTATCAAATCAAACAGCCATATACTACGATGAAATTTATCAAAGATGGAAAAGTTGTAAGCCATTGGGCAAAGGCATATAGGGGAATAATTCTAAAATTATTGGCAAAAAAGGAGATCAAAACAGTTGAAGAGTTGATGAAGATGAATATAGAAAACTTGAAAATAGAAGAGATAAAAAAACAGAAGTTAAAAACTGAAATAATCTACTCAATAATAGGATAAACAATGATTCAAAAAGGTTTAGTTCATGGCTTATTATTGGATAGAAAAGGTGGTGCAAAATCTTTTAGTTATGAAGATTTGCCATTTATAAATAGAAAAGAGGGTTTGTTGTGGGTGCATTTTGACTATTCAAGTCAGGAGGCAAGGGATTGGATTTTGGATAAAAGTGGAATAGTTGAAGTTGCTGCGGAAGCTTTGCTTATGGAAGAGACAAGACCTAGAACAACAATTTTGGATGATGCGATACTTTTAACTTTAAGAGGAGTTAATTTAAATCCAAATTCAGACCCTGAAGATATGGTATCTATTAGGCTTTTTGTTTCTGAAAATCTTATAATAAGTACCAAAAAAAGGGATTTATTATCTGTCGATGAGATGGTAAGTGATTTAAAAAATAACAATGGAGTAAAATCATCTGCTGAATTTTTGACTGAATTAACCTATAGATTGACCTTTAGAATACAAGATATTATTGAAGAGATACAAGATAGAGCCGATTTTATTGAAGAGAATATTTTTGAATCAAATGGTTCAAAGTTAAGAACTCAAATGCTTGATATTAGAAAAGAGAGTGTGGTGCTAAGAAGATATTTATTCCCCCAAAGGGAGGCTATGAATAAGCTTTTTCATGACAAGATTAGTTGGATAAATGAGTACCAAAAAATAGAGTTAAGGGAGATAACAGACCAACTTATAAGGCACATAGAAGAACTTGATGCCATAAGGGAAAAGATAGCATTGATACAAGAGGAGTTAGCTAATAATCTTAGTGAACAACTAAATAAAAGAATGTATGTTTT
Source organism: Arcobacter sp. (assembly GCA_037440805.1). Lineage (GTDB taxonomy): Bacteria > Campylobacterota > Campylobacteria > Campylobacterales > Arcobacteraceae > Aliarcobacter. The sequence continues at coordinate 10,964 of JBBITK010000050.1, forward strand.
ATCTATTATTTCCGTTATATTTTTGCCACTTACCTTTTTGACAGGACTTTTAGGAATAAATGTGGGAGGAATACCTGGGGCAAATGATAGTAGAGCTTTTTACTTTTTTGTTGCTATTTTAGTATTTATATTGGGAGTTTCTTTGATATTTTTTAAAAAAAGAAGATGGATTTAATACAATAAAAACTATGAGTTTTTATTGTATTTTATTGAAGATAATAGAGATAAAACAATAAATGCAATTCCTATAAGTCCAGTTATAACTTCAGGAATATGGAATTTTACTGATAAAAGCATGATAACTGCCAAAATACCAATAGCATAATGAGCTCCGTGTTCTAAATAAACATACTCATTTAAAGTCCCCTTTTCTACTAAGTAAATAGTAATAGACCTTACAAAAAATGCTCCAACTCCAAGTCCAACCATAATTATAATAATATCTTTTGTAATGGCAAAAGCACCAATTACTCCATCAAAAGAAAAGGAAGCATCTAAAACTTCTAAATATACAAATCCAATCAAACTTCCTGATTTTATAAGGTTTTCTGCTTGTTTTCCTCCATTTTCAAAGGCATAACAAACCAAGTGAATAGCTAAATAAATTCCTATTCCCCAAAGACCAGCTACAAAATAATCTGTAAGTTTTTCATCTTCAACAAGGAAAGAGAAAATAGCCAATAAAATAACAGCTACCACATAAGATATAAATTTACTTTTTCCAAAGTGCGAAAGTTTTTCTTCTATTTTTCCAGCCCAAAAAAGCTCTTTTTCATCATCAAAAATAAAACTTAAAAATACTAGCATTAAAAACATACTTCCAAATGCAGATATCTCTATGTGATGTGCTATTAAATTTTTTGAATATTCATCGGGATTATTAACTGCCAAATCCCAAACTTCAACTACACCCATTCCTGTTGTGAAAGATACAATAGCTATTGGGAAAACTAATCTCATCCCAAAAACTGCAACTAATATACCAACAGTTAAAAAGATTTTTTTCCAAAAATCATTCCAATTTCTCAAAATAGAGGCATTTACTATTGCATTATCAAAAGATAGTGATATTTCCATTAGAATTAATATCATAGTTAGCCAAACTATACTCAAGGCACTTTCAAATCCACCTTTGTTAAATCCAAAGTAGAACATAAATATAAGCGATAAAATGGTTATTGCAAAAGAGTAACCAAAATGTTTTAACATAATTTTTCCTTTTTGATGTGTAAATCCATTTGAGGGAATGGAATTTCAATATTATTTGCTAAAAGCGTATTATAAATAAATATTAAAAAATCAGATAGTGTTGATGAACCAACTCCATTTTCATTTGGATTTTCGTTTATCCAAACTAAAAGTTCAAAATCAACAGAACTAGCAGCCATTGCAATCATTCTAACAATAGGTTTTTTCTCTTTAACATTTCTAATATAAATCAAATTACTCTCTTCAAGTGAAGATAAAATTATCTCTATAACACTCTCAATATTTGAGCCATAAGCCACTCCAAATGGAACATGAAGTCTTCTAACATCATCTGAGAATGTCAAATTTATAACATTGTTTTGCATTAAAGTTGAGTTTGGAATAATTATTTCAATATTATCAAAAGTTGTAATAACACTACTTCTCATATTTATTTGAGTAACTTTCCCCCTAAGACCTGTTCCAATTTCTATAATATTTCCAACTTGTATGGATTTCTCAAAAATCAAAATAATCCCAGAAATAAAGTTTGAAACAATATTTTGTAAACCAAATCCAATACCAACTGATAAGGCTCCAACTAAGATTGTAAGTGAAGATAAATCAATACCAACTGATTTTAGACCAAATACAAAAGTTATGGCAACTAAAAAATAGTAACCAAGATTTGCCAAAATAGTTCTAGTGGCAATGGAAGTATTTTTTAGATAACTTGCATTTGCATTTGTGATTTTTTTTCTATAAAAAGTTGCAAGGGTGAAACCGACTATAAAAATTAATATAAATTTAATAACAGCAAGTATAGAAACCCCATCTCCTATGGGAATAATAGGTCTATTTATCTCATCCCAACTATACTTTAAGATATCAATAAAACTCTCTTTTGTATCAGCAAAAGTTGTTTTTGTAAGTCCTATATGCTCCCTTGAGAGGTATTTGAATAAATCTATAAATGTTGAATAATTCTCTCCACTCTTTCCTATAAAATTTTGTAAATCTTTGAATTCATCAAAATATTTAGACTTTTTATTTTGTAAAGTAATAATAATTGGTTCTAATTTGGTATAAACAACATCTTCTATATCTTGAATTTTTTGTTTTTTTGTTTTTTCTAACTCATCACTGAGAAGTTTTATTTTTTTCTCATTTGTACTAATTAAAGCCTTATCTAAAGCTAATGATGCTTTTTTTTCATCGGCAATACTATCTTCATAATCTTTTATGGTTTTATTTAATCTATCTTGAAAGGTAGTTCCTATTACATAATTATGATTTCCTAATTCTTGTAACAGCTTTTCTTTATATTTTTGAATAAATTTTGAAGCAGTATCTAAATAGTCTTTATTGTTATTTATGGACAAAGTATAATAAGCATACAAAAGTTGAGCATTGGTAGTTATGATGTCATCTTTAACTGTGTAATTATTGATTTGTTCTTCTAGTGCTTGAAGTTTGTTTTTATCATTTTCTAAGTCACTATTTTTTTGAGCTAAGAACTGATTTATTTCAATATATTTTTTTATTTTTTCAATATATTCAGTTAAAGACTCAATTTTATCAATTTGTTTATAGTCAAAAACATTATTCTCTTTTATAAGATTTGTTAATTTTTTTAATAATAGTTGTTGATACTCTAGTTGTTCTCTCTCTTCTGGAGTTAGATTCTTTTTATTTAAATCAATCTTTTTTGATTGTTCTAAATATAATTTTTCTAAATCCTCTTTTTTTGGATTATCAAACCAAGTTTTATCAACTTCCACTGCAAAAAGACTATAAAAAAATATTATTGTTAGAAATAAAAAACGCATTTTTATCCTTTGGATTAGATTTTTGGAATTTTACTATTTATTGCTTTGTTTTACAAAAAATAGAGCAATAAATGAGATTAATGTTGCAAATGCACTAAATAAAAATAGATACTCCCCATAAACAATACCTGCAATAAAAGCACCTATAAAACCTCCAAGTCCATAGGCAACCCCATACATAAATTGTTGAGCTAATTTTTTATTTTCATACAAACTGTATAAGTAGATAATTACAGAACTATGATAAAGTGCAAATGAAAAGGCGTGAATACTTTGTGCTATAAAAGTTACTTCTAGTGAATTTGGAAATAAATAGAGTAATAACCATCTAAATATTGTGATTCCCACACAAAATTTTATGATATTTAGTAGGTTGTTCTTTAGTAAAGGTGCTTGAAAATAGAGCATTACTATCTCACAAATTACTCCAAAAGACCAAAGATAAGAGGTCATTTCAAGGCTTATACCATGTTGTGTTTCATAAATAGTGAAGAAGTTATAAAATGGTCCAAAGCTTATTTGCATAAAAAATAGGCTTAACCAAAATTGCCAATATTTAAAAAATGAAAACGGTTCCTTTGAGATTTCCTCTTTTTTTATTGATTCATCATACTTTAAAATAGAAAGGGCAAAAAATAGAGTTACTATATTTATAATCAAATAGTAATGGATAGCAATATCAGGTTTTGATAGGAATTTAGCTAAAACTATTGATATTATCATAAATCCAATGGAGCCATAAAGTCTTGATTTTCCATATCGCTCTTTTCCTAAACTACTCAATGAGGCAATTTCCAAATAAGGAAGAATCAAAGATAAGCAAACAGCTAAAAGAGCATTGTTAATCATAAAAAAATAGAAATTATGAATAGTTACATAAAAAAGTGCTGTAAATATAACAGAAAAATATAGTGCTAATTTAAATGTTTGCTGATTTAATTTTATATGTTTTAAAAACAAAAATGGCGTAGCAAATCTCATAAGAGGAGCGACTGCTAAGACAAAACCTATTTCAAATGATGAATAACCAATATCATGTAATACTTTTGGTAAAAAGATTACATAAACACCAACTGCTGCAAAATAGAAAAAATAGAATGCCGACAGATTAAAAAATAGCATTATTTTTCATTAATGATAATAGTATTTGACAGTATATCTTGAAATGTTTTTTTATCTTTATTGAAAAAAGGAACAAAAAGTAAGAATAGGGATATTAGTGCAAACATTGTTGCAGTGTATCTTATGATTACTTGTACAACAGAAACTCTTTGTTTTGAAAGGTTATCTATAAGTTTCAAATCATAGGCTTTTAATCCTGGTGTTTGACCATTTTTTAACCAAAAAATCCCAATTATCAAAAAGTGAATTAGGAAAAT
>JBBITK010000051.1:0-15214 GCA_037440805.1 Arcobacter sp.
TTGAACACCTGTTTCTGATAATTTAATAGAAACAGAAGATGTTGTATTTTCATAGCTTAATACATCATTAGTTCCTCCAGAACCATCAACATAATCATATCCACTTCCAGAACTTCCACCTGTGATTATAGTATCATTACCATCTCCACCTAACAATGAGTTATTTTTAGAATCTCCTTTTAAAGTGTCATCAAAATTTGTTCCTATTAAATGTTCAATATTTTTTATGGTATCAAAACCTGCTGTTCCTGTATCTTGAGAGATTCCATTTATTGATAAATCAACTCTAACACCACCACTAAGATTACTACTATAATCTAAGAAATCATCTCCATCTCCACCATCTATATTATCATTTCCATTTCCACCAGAGATTAAATCATCTCCTGTTTCTCCATAAATTGTATCATCTCCATTTTCACCATCTATAGTATCATTTCCACTTCCACCTCTGATAATATCATTACCATCTCTACCATAAACAGTATCATTAGAAGCTCCTGAATTTATAAAGTTGGCACTTCCATCTCCTGTGATAGTATCAACAAAATTTGTTCCTATAACATTTTCAATTTCATAAATAAAATCTATTCCATCTCCACCTGTTGCTTCATTGATTTCTAAATTTATAATTTCAGACGATGTAGCCGAAGAGTAATCAACTGTATCAGAGCCATTTCCTCCATACATAGTATCATTACCTTGTCCCCCAACAAGTGTATCATCACCATCTTCACCATAAAGTTTGTTATCTAAATTATTACCTTTTATTGTGTCATTATAATTCGAACCAATAGCATTTTCAAAACTACTTAAAGAATCTACACCACCTAAACCAGATGATTTTCCCCTTGATAAATCAATTTCAACACCACTATTATCATTATTATTAACTAAATCTTTATAAGAAACTGTGTCATTACCATCTTGACCATCCAAAATATCATTACCCAATCCACCTGAGATTGTATCATCCCCATCAGAACCTTTTAAATTATTACTATTATCATCCCCAATTATTGTGTCGTTGTATTGTGTCCCTATAACATTTTCAATGTTTTTAATTGTTTGATTACCGTAACCTGTAGCTGTTTGCGTTTTTAAATTTAACTCTATTCCATTATAATCAGGATTAGGATTACTCTCTTTATTTAAACTTCTCTCTGCCAATCCAATAGAAGAGTAATCTACAGTATCTGCTCCATCTTGACCATCAATAATATCATTACCCCAAGACTCAGAAACTAATTCAAGTTGTTTACCACTTGTATCCTCTTTTACTCTATAGGTATCATCAAATTTAATTAAATCATCACCTGTATTTCCAAGTAAAGTATCCGCTAATTTTCCACCTGTTATGGTATCATTAACAACTCCACCAAAAATAGTATTAACTAAATCTTGAGAACCTCTAACTTCTGTACTATTAATATTTGTACTAATTACAAATCCAGATGTATATTCCTTTCCATTTACAACAAATGCCTCAAAATCATACTGTTTTGCGATAGTTAAATCATCAATATCTTTTATATTTACAGCATACTCTTTTTCAAATTCTATTTGCTGAAGAACAGGAACTTTTATTGTATTTCTGTTTTCCAATGAAACATTTTCAATATTAAAATCAGATATTGCTTTAACTTGAAAAACAAAATCTTTCTCTTCAGTATTATCAACAGTAAAAGTAATATTCAACTTACCACTACTATCAATAGTAAATCCCTCTATTTCTTCTGTATCTGGATTATCTTTAGAAACAGTCCAACTATTACCAGATTGAACTCCATTTAAAACTTTAAATCCATTTGGTAAATCACTTCCTGAAATAATTATAGATGTTATGGCAAAACCTTCTGGTTGTTCAGGAGTTAAATTTATAGTTCTTGAAGTGTAACTATCTCCAAATAAGCTCTCATCATCCGAATAGATAACAACCCTATCATAATCTCCAAATTTTTTATCACTATAATCTAAAGTCTCTTTATCTGTTTGTTTAACTAATTCTGCAATATCAACAGAGTTATAATCATTAGGATAAATATTGGCATAGCCAACTCCTCCTCCCCCTTGTATTGTTAGAAGTTTTCCAGAAGCATCATAAGATGTAGTTTCTTCAGAGTCGACATGCTGAATATCTATATCAAATCTTAAGGTAGGTGTTGCACCTTCAACTGCAGACTCTTCAGTTTTTGTTGCTTTACTAACTTCTGTTGCCTTTGAAAAAGAGGTATATTCATTTACAGTAACGTCAATATTTTCAGCAGGAGTAGTAAATTTTCCTTCATCTTCATTTTTACTAGTATTATCATTTTCTGCAACTTGTTCATTTTCTATTACAATAACTTGAGGGGCTTTATCTTGACTTTGTTCTGTTGTTTTATTTTTTTTCTCTTGATCAGAAGTGGCATCGGGAATATTAATAAATTCATTTGTAACAACAGAACTAATTGGTAAAGCATTTACCTCATCAATATCTGATAATATTTGAGATAATGTTAAATTTTTACCTGCACTAGCAAAAGAAGGTGGAACATCACTGTACCCCATTAAGGCCATTGATACAAATGTATATGAACCTCCACCTGGAACTTCAACAACAATATCTCCACCTATAAGTTTAAAATTTGCATTATCCAAGTTGAATCCTGGAATATCAACATTAATTTTATCTCCAGGTCTAACATATATTGGAACATTTTCTCCCTTAGTTGGTTTTCCTTTTATCTCAACACTTTTGCTTAAGTATTTTACAAAATTTGAATCTTTAGTTGCCACGATACCCTCTTTTTATTGTAATAGTTTATAATATACTTGATAATACCATTTTTTTCCTAAAAAATAATATAAGTTTTCCTTTGAAATCGACCATATAAGAGCTTTAACATAAAAAAAATAATAGTAAAAAACCAGATTTAATTATTTTTATCAATTTTATGTTATTTATTGCAAAATTAAGCTATTTTATTCTTATTTTTAATATAATTCCAAGTATGAGATTAGATCAATATTTAAAAGAAAAATTCAATATACAAAGCAGAAATAAAGCGACAGAAATTATCAAAGCAAATCAAGTTTTAATAAACAAAAAAATAGTAGCCAAACCATCCCATGAAGTCGATAAAACAAATGATTTAGTGGAACTTACAGTAGAAAAAATATATGTAAGTAGAGCTGCTTTTAAATTAAAATATTTTTTTGATGAATTGACAGATTTTGACATTTCAAAAAAGACTGCTTTAGACATAGGAAGTAGTACAGGTGGTTTCACTCAAATTCTTTTAGAAAAAAATATTTCTAATGTAATTTGTGTAGATGTTGGTTCAAATCAACTTCATGAAACTCTAAAAAATAATCCAAAAATTGTCTTTTTTGAAAACACAGACATCAGAGATTTTACGACAGATTTAGAGTTTGATATAGTAACTTGTGATGTATCTTTTATATCAATTTTATATATTATTGAAGCTATTAATAGATTAGCTTCTAAAGATATAATTATCCTTTTTAAACCTCAATTTGAAGTTGGAACAAAAGTAAAAAGAGATAAAAAAGGTGTTGTAAAAGATATAAATGCTATAAAAGAGGCTAGAGAAAAATTCTTAGATTACACAAAAAGTTTAAACTGGAAATTGATTTGTAACTCTAAAAGTAAGCTTCAAGGGAAAGAGGGAAATGAAGAAGAGTTCTTCTATTTTAGTAAATAAACAACAAATAACTTCCATCGCTATTGGTGGTTTTGATGGAATGCACTTAGCTCATCAAGAGTTATTTAAGAATTTAGATGAAAATGGAGCTATTTTATCAATAGAATCTGGATGGGCAAACTTAACTCCCAAAAGATATAGACAAGAATACTCTGCTTTTCCAATATTTTACTATCAACTAAACGAAATAAAGCATTTAGAAGGTTGTGCTTTTATAGAGATGATAAAAAAAGAGTTTCCAAATTTGAAAAAAATTGTTGTGGGATTTGATTTTTGTTTTGGAAAAGATAGAAAATATTGTGCAAACAATTTAAAAGATGTTTTTGATGGAGAGATAATCATTATAGATGAAGTAAAAATTGATCATATTGCCATTCATTCAAAAGTTATTAGAGAATATATAAAAAATAGTGATATTTTAAGTGCAAATAAGCTTTTAGGTAAAAATTACAAAATTTATGGAAAACAAATCAAAGGGCAAGGCTTAGGAACCAAAAACTTTGTTCCAACTATAAATTTAAAAGTTAGTGAATTTTTACTACCTAAAGAGGGAGTTTATATCACAAAAACTATTTTAGATAATGAAGAGTTTGAGTCTATTACATTTTTAGGGCATAGAGTTACAACAGATGGTGATTTTGCTGTTGAAACACATATTTTAAATAAAGATATTGAAGAAAAAGATTACACTATTCAAATTAGTTTTTATGATTTTATAAGAGAAAATAGAAAATTTGACTCTTTTGAAGATTTAAAAAAACAGATTTTTAAAGATATTCAAACTTGTAAAGATTTTTTTAATAAGTGAAATTAATAAGCATTTAGATAAAATAGAACTATGATAGATAAAGTATTTGAAAAATCCATAACAAAACAATTTGAATTTGACGAGGAAGTTGCATCAGTATTTGATGATATGCTAAGTCGTTCTGTTCCTTACTATAAAGAGATGCAAAGATTATCCATAGAGTTCGCATCAAATTTTCTTCAAGAAAACGATAATGTGTATGATTTGGGATGCTCCACTGCTTCAACTTTGATAGAATTGGCAAAAACTTGTAAATTTAATCTAAATTTAACAGGAATTGACAATTCAGAAGCGATGTTAAATAGAGCAAGAAAAAAAGCAAAAGCTTTTGGTGTAGATATAAACCTAATAAATGCAGATTTACACGATACAGATTATGTCAATGCAAAAGTAGTTATTTCTAACTATACTTTACAATTTATTAGACCTCTGCAAAGAGAAAAATTAGTAAAAAAGATATATGATTCTTTACAAGAAAAGGGAATATTTATTTTTAGTGAAAAAGTTATATCTTCCCATTCAGTATTAAATAAACAGTGTATAGATGAATATTACAATTTCAAAAAATCTCAAGGTTATAGTGAATTTGAAATTGCTCAAAAAAGAGAAGCGTTGGAAAATGTTCTCATTCCTTACACAGAAGATGAAAATAAAAAAATGATTTTAGATGCTGGATTTACCCATTGTGAAACACTTTTTAAGTGGGTTAATTTTGCCACATTTATTGCAATTAAATAAAAGGATTATAAAATGTTAAAAATTGGTGATATTGCTCCTGATTTTTGTGCTTCAAATCAAGATGATGTTGAGATATGTTCAAGGGATTTAGCTGGGAAATGGATAGTTTTATATTTTTATCCAAAAGATTTAACTCCAGGTTGTACAACTGAAGCTTGTGATTTTACAAATCATCACTCATACTTTGATGATTTGGATGCTGTAATTTTGGGAGTTAGCCCAGATGAGACAGAAAAACACAGAAAATTTATTGATAAATATGATTTAACAATTACCCTACTCTCTGATAATTCAAAAAAAATGTGTGAAGATTATAAAGTTTGGCAACTAAAAAAATTTATGGGTAAAGAGTTTATGGGAGTTGTTAGAACTACTTTTATCATTAATCCTGAAGGAAAAATTGCATTTGTTTGGGACAAAGTAAATGTTAGAAAAACAAAAAGTGTAAAAGGTGAAAAAATAGAGATTTTACATGTGGAAGAAGTTAAAGAAAAACTTCAAGAATTACAATCAAAATAAATAGGAAAAGTTATGACTAAATTAAATAGAGCCTTATTAACAACTATCTCATCTTTATTAATTGCAAATAGTTTATATGCAAAAGAGACTATTTGCTATAAAAAAGGATGGGATAGCCCATCTACTATTGAAGCAACTCCACTTGATGGTGGTGAATGTAACTCAACTTTTTCAGTTGCAAATATGAAAGAAAAAGGTTGGGAAGTTTTAGATATTCAAATTCAATCAAATCAAAATCTTTTTGATTACACTTATGTTTTCAATATTGAAGAAAATAGAGATATTTCTTCAACACAAAGTACTCAAATTATTCAAACACCTAATCCTCAATTTACAATTGAGCCAGTTGGAACTAAAATTACAAATATTGAAGAGAATAAATCAAAAATTGATGTGGGAAATTTAATAGTTGGACAAACTGGAATTGTTGTTCATATATATGATGATAGTAGAAAAATGATTGTATCAAATGCGAAAGTTATAGAATCAAATGCTACTGGCTCTACGGTTGAATTTTTTAATTTTGATGATTTAAAACAAGATGCTATTCCAACAACAAAAAGAGAAGTATCAAAAGGAGATATTTTAGTATTAAATTATATGTATCCAGCTTCATTACTAATAACTCCAACTGAAGATTCATTTAATGCAGTTAGAGAAAATTTCCAATATAACAACTTTATACACTCTGATATTTTTGCAGCAAAATTAAAAATTGGAAATCATCCATATCCAACAAAAGAGGATATTCAAAAATTTGCAGTGGAGCAAAATTTAGGAACAATCTTTATGGTTTTAGAAAAAAATGTATATGTATTAGACACAAAAACATTTGCGGTTTTAGCTAAATATCCTATTACTTATGATGATAAACAATTATCTATGCCATTTTATACAAGAGTTGAAGATATAGAGGATTCTATTTTTGCTTTTCGTTGGTTTACAAGCAAAGAAGATTTAACTTATAACAAATATTACAAAAAAGTTTTAGGATTAGAATAATGATTGAAAAAAAACATTTAGATTATTTCACTTCAATAGTTGGTGATGAAAATATAAAAAGTGATAAAGCTCACCTAATTGCATATTGTTATGATGCAACTAGAGAAAGATTTCAACCTGATGCGGTTATTTTCCCTAGACATGAACAAGATATAAGCGATATTTTAAAATATTGTAATGAACATCAAATAATTGTTGTTCCAAGAGGTGCTGGTTCTGGATTTACAGGTGGTGCATTACCTGCAAATGGTGGAATTATTCTCTCTTTAGAGAGACATATGAATAAACTTCTTGAAATTGATATGGAAAATATGGTTGGTGTTGTTCAACCAGGTCTTATAAATATGGAATTTCAAAAAGCTGTTGAAGCTGTTGGATTATTTTATCCACCAGATCCAGCAAGTGAGGAGTATTCGACTTTAGGTGGAAATGTAAGTGAAAATGCTGGTGGAATGAGAGCTGCTAAATATGGTATCACAAAAGATTATGTTGTAGCATTAAGAGCTGTTTTACCAAATGGAGATATCATAGTTGCTGGTAAAAAAACAATAAAAGATGTGGCTGGATATAACACTGCTGGTATTTTAATAGCAAGTGAAGGAACTTTAGCAGTTATTACAGAAATTACCCTAAAATTAATTCCAAAACCAAAATTCAAAAAAACATATATGGGAATTTTCCCTGATGTAAATAAAGCTATGAATGCAGTATTTAAATCACTTGCAAGTGGAGCTAATCCTGTTGCTATGGAATTTTTAGATGCCTTAGTTATCAAAGCTTTACTTCAAAAATTTCCACAAGTAGATTTGCCAAGTGATGCAGGAGGAGTTTTGGTTGGAGATGTTGATGGAAGCTCTTTAGCAGATGTTGATGCACAACTTGAAACACTAAAAGAATCATTTGCAAATAATGGATCCATTGGATTTATAATTGCAAAAGATGAAGATGAAGGTAAAAAACTTTGGTTTGCAAGAAGAAATGCAAGTCCTGCAACTATGATTTATGGTACAAAAAAATTAAATGAAGATATCTCTGTTCCAAGAAGTAAATTACCTGTCGCATTAGATGGAATTTATGAAATTGGAAGAAAATATGGTTTCCAAGTACCTTGTTTTGGTCATGCAGGAGATGGAAATATCCATGTAAATGTAATGGTTAAAGATAAAACAAACCCAAAAGAGATGGAAGATGGACACAAAGCTATTGAAGAGATTTTCCAATTTGTTGTTGATATGGGAGGAACTTTAAGTGGTGAACATGGTATTGGTTTATCAAAAGCTCCTTTTATGGATATTGCTTTTACACAAGCAGAAATAAATCTATTTAAAAATATCAAAAAAGCATTCGACCCAAATAACATTTTAAACCCATTTAAAATGGGATTATAATGTTATGAAACAGAAGAGTAGTGAAAATCTTCTAAAAAAAGTAGTTACAAAAGTAGATTCATTTTTTAATGATGATACTACTTATTATGCGGCTTCTTTAAGTTTTTTTACTATATTTTCTGTTCTTCCAATAATTGCATTAATCCTCTCATTCGTTTCAACTTTTCCTGAATTTAATATATATGTTGAACTCTTTAAAACTTATATTTTTGATATTATTAATCCAACTCATTCCCAAGAAATAATTGATAGTTTGCAAAAATATATTTCCAATACCAATAACTTAGGATATTTGGGTTTAGTTTATATGTTATTTGTATCAATTATGTTTTTTAAAGATTATGAATATATTGTAAATAAAATTCACTATACTAAAAGAAAATCTATTTTTAGCTCATTTATTTTTTACTCTGTATACCTTTTTTCAATACTTGGAGTTTTAATTGCTTTTAATCTTTTTATAGCTTTCTACAACAACAATATTCTAAATCAAATAACTTCATATATTTTTTCTTGGATAGTATTTTTCTCCCTATTCAAATTAAGTGTTAATAAACAAATATCGAATAAATCGGCTCTTATTTCATCTCTATTAACTCTAATTTCACTATCTGTAACAAAAAATCTTTTTGTTTATTATGTAATTTATAATAAAACTTACACAACTATTTATGGCTCTTTAGCAACACTATTATTCACATTCTTTTGGATTTATGTCTCTTGGATAATATATTTATATGGAATTAAAATATGTCACAAACTGAACATAAAATATAAGGATTAATGATATAATCAAAGTATGAAAAAGATAATTTTTAAAACTACTTTGATTATTCCTATTTTTTTGTTTTCTAACGAAGAGCCATCTTCTTTAGAAGAGTTTCTTACGGAAACAAATGATTTAAGAAGAAGTATTCATAGAAGTCTTGTAAATATATCTAGTTCCATTGATAATTACTCAAACTCTACTCAAAAAATTGATTTAAAGAATTATGACTCAACCTATGCTTTTGCTGAATTCTCTTCATACTACATACAAAATGAAAATATTAAATTTGATAAAAAATTAAAATTAAAACTAAAATTACCAAATATTCAAAATAAATTGAAATTAACAATAGAGAGTGATGATGATAAAAAAAGGGATTCAAAAAATTATATAGAAAATCATGAGAAAAATATAAATAACAATTTTAATTTAACTGCTATTTATAAAGAAAATATTGAAGAGTTAGATTTTAATACGAAAGTTGGAATAAAACTAAATAAAGAATTAAATCCTTTTATAAAATCTGAAATAAAAAAATATTGGGAAAATATCCATAGTTTAGATTATACAATCTCCCATGCAGTAAAAATATCAAAATCCGATAAAGTGGAATCTACCTCTTATTTTTTAATGGATAAACCCATTGATGATATCTTTTCTTTACACAATTACAACGAATATTATTGGTATTCAGAAAATAGAAAAGATAGCCAATTTTACCATTCCATTTATTTAAACCAAAAATTATCAGCAAAAAATCATTTAACCTATCAAATAGATTCAAGTATTGATAATGAAAATAGTAACTTAAAAGTTAAAAGATATAGTGGTAGTCTCAAATTTAGACACTACATCAAAAACTGGCTTTATACAGATATAATACCTGAGAATTTTTACCTCGAAGAGTTAGACTTTAAACCTAGATATGCTTTAAAATTTAATATGGGAATGTATTTTAATAAAGATTCTTATAAAGAATAAATATTCTATTATTGAATATTTATTCTATATCCCATTCCTGATATATTTTTTATTAATTCTCTATATGTCTTTTTTCTTAGTTCTTTAACTATTGATCTTAAAGCATCATTAGTCATACCACCTTCCCATATAGATTCATTTATCTCTTCATAAGTAACTACCCTATTTTGATTTTGCAAAATAAAATCAAGAAATACTAACTCTTTTTTGGAACAAGCTATATTTTTCTTCTTTTTAAATAAAAATAAATTATAAGAATCAAACCACAACTCATTTTTTAGATTAATAATATTTGACTGATTAGAATCAAAATTTTTTATTGATTTCTTTAAAAAACTTAATATTTCAATTAAAGGAGTAGTTTTTGTTATAAACTTACAATCTTCGCACTCTTCAATAGAAAACTGTTTCGGTGTCGATAAAAATACTAAAAATTTATTTTTCTTATTTTTAAGATTCTTTTTTAATTCTATAAAATCTGAATCATAATTAGCAATTAAAATATCAAAATTATAACTATGTATATTATGAATATTTTCAATTTCTTCTATATTCTTTATATAATCTTTTAAAAAATTCTTAAAAGTTTCATCTATACTATCTTTAGTATATAAAATATTTAAACTCTTCAATTCCTTCATATAAACCCTTATTTTTATGGATTTTATCAAATATAAATGATAAAAATGTGTATAAAATCTTTATTGAAGTTTATAACATAAGTAATATTATAAATTATTTAAAAGTTATGCTATTTAATCTTTTTTTTCAGCAAGTAATTTAGAACAAATCTCTTTTTGCATACCTTCATGATATGTACAATTTAAACCACATTTAAATGTACCTATATCTAAAAGTTGCAACTTCTCTAATTGTAAAATAGAAGCTTTTTTACACTCTTCCAAGCTTTTAAAAACCATAGGACTTTTAATATTTTTATTCATTTCATTCTTGTTTGGATACAAAAACGCAGTCCATTTCTCCGCTTCTTGTTCACCAAAACAACCAGAAAAAATAAAAGTGCCTAAAATAAATATCAAACTTTTATACATTACAAACCTCTTTCAAACTATTTTAAATATGTATAGTTTGTATTATAAGTATTAAAGCTTAAATTATAGCATTTTGAAGGGTTTCTTTTATTGAGTTAAATTTCTTTAAATCCTCTTTTAATTTTAAGTTCTCCAAATATAAATCTATAGCTTTAAATAATTGTTCACTTATTTTTTCTGTTGAAGCTGCTTTATTAATAGTATCTGGTTTGTATCCTAATTCTAGAGCTAAAGTTTTATAAGTTATATCCAAATCTTTACAAACCTGTTTTATTATATTAGGATTTAAATCTTTATAAAGTTTTTCTGTTGAAATACCAAATGAATTTGCAACATCTTTAACAATAAACTCTTTTTCTAATAATATGTTTCTATATAAATAGTGTTTTGAACTTGGCAAAAATATTTTAAGTTTCTCTTTTTGAATACTTATAAATAAATTCTTACCGTTACATCCTATCATTTCATCAAATACTTCAACTAAAGCTTTTTCATTTAAATGTTTAAAAGTTTCTATAAACATAAATGAATTTATATATTTTGTTTTTGTTTTTGATTCTTTATACTCTTCAAAAGTAAATTCCACATCTTCATCTTTATACTTGATGTTTATATTATCTTTTGGAATATGTATTCTTATTACAATATGAAAATGTAAAATATTATCTCTATTGTTAGAAAATACATTTACAATATCATTTAGTTGAAATTGATATTTATTTATAAGTTCATTTAATATGTTTTCTGCATAACTAACACTTTTATAACTATTATCTTTATCTCTAACCAAATAAGGAATTTTTTTATATAACTTTCCAACTTGTGTCATTCTATAATCCTAATCAATTTTTATTTGAAAATATTATAATCAACAAATGACTCACAAATGACTCATTTTTGAGTTTTTAGAAAAATTGAAAAATTTTTTTTTACAATTTTTGTACATCATAAATCTTATTATTTTATACTTTCATATTTATATGCCTATAGAATAGGATTTTATACAATTATTATACATTTTATATGATATAATAAAATAAAAATTGAAAGTACAAAAAATGCAACAAATTTTTATAGTCTTTTTTTTATTTAGTTGTTTTTTATATGCAAAAGAGGATTATTCAGAAATGAGTAACCAAGAATTAATAGCTATAATAGGTTATGTAAAAGAAGAAGATAAATCAACTTATCAAAAAGAATTAAATAATAGACTACCTTTTTTTAATGATGATGAGAAAAAAGAGTATGAAAAAATAATAGAAGAGATACAAAACAATGAAAACCAAACTACTATTAATGGAAGATGATTTTAACTTAAGTGATACAGTTGTAGATTATTTTGAAGAACAAGGTTTTGAAGTTATACCTGTTTATGATGGGGAAGATGCTTTGTGTAAAATTTATGAGAACAGTTTTGATTTACTTTTGCTTGATGTTAATGTTCCTGAAAAGAATGGCTTTGAAGTTTTAAAAAGCATAAGAAAAAATGGAAATACAACTCCTGCTATTTTCATCACTTCATTGAATTCTATGGATTCTTTAGAAAAAGGATTTGAAAGCGGTTGTGATGATTATATTAGAAAACCTTTCGAATTAAAAGAGCTTTTACTAAGGGTACAAACCATACTAAAAAGAGAGTTCTCAAATAAAAGTGAAAATATTCTAATATGCGAAGATATAACTTTTAATCCTATCACAGGTGAATTAAAAAATAATGATGAAATTATTAAATTAAATCTAAAAGAGTTGAAACTCCTAAAATTTTTCTTACAACATCCAAATCAATTAGTATCGCACGATAGAATATATGATTATGTTTGGGAATATGATGAAGAGTATAGTGATAATTCACTTAGAACTTATATAAAAAATCTTAGAAAGATATTGGGGAAAGAGACTATTGTTAGCCTTAAAAAACTTGGATACAGATTTAACCAAAAGTGAAACTAGAACTCTTATTGGATTTGGGTTAATTTACTCATTCCTAGTAGTTATCATCTTAAGTATTATCTCTTTTTTATATTATCAATTTCAAGAAGATTTGATATTACAAGAAAAAAGACCTTTGTTACAAAAATATTCAAATGAATTTATATCAAAATTAAAAGATTTACATATTAATTTTGATAAAACTCAAATATATCCAAGAGATGAAAGATTTCAAACAGCAATTTACGATAGCGATGAAAAAGAAATTTTTTCAACTTTAAAAATAAAGAATAAGAAATTACATAATATAACATATATCATAGAAAATAAAATTCATTATATAAAAGAACCTGAATCATACTATTTAGGAGCGAAATATATAATTATTGAAATAGATGATGATGGTTTATGGTTTAATAAAGTTAAAAAAAATCTTTTAATCTTTTTCCCTTTAGGCTTTGTTTTTATGGGTTTTATAGGATATTTTATTGCAAAACTTTTTTTGAAACCAATGAGAGATGCATTACACCTATTAGATAAATTTATAAAAGATACAACCCATGAATTAAATACACCAATTAGTGCAATTATTTCAAATATAGAGATGATAGATAAAACTAATTTAGATGAAAAAATTTTGAAAAAAATAAATAGAATAGAGATTGGAGCGAAAACCATCTCCAATATATATGAAGATTTAACATTTATTACACTAAATAATAAGATAATATCGCAAAATGAGAATCTAAATTTATCCAAACTTTTATATCAAAGAGTAGAATTTTTTGAGAGTTTAATACAAGTAAAGAGATTGAGTTTCGAAACAAATATAGAAGATGATATTTATATGTTTACTGATGTAAAAAAGATCTCTAAATTAATAGACAATTTAATTTCAAATGCCATTAAATACAATAAACCTAATGGAAAAATAAAAATTGAACTAAAAGAGAATCTTTTAATTATCGAAGATACAGGAAAAGGTATTAGTAATAAAAATATACAAAATCTATTTGATAGATATAGTAGGTTTGATAATAGTGTGGGAGGATTTGGAATAGGATTAAATATAGTATCTTTAATTGCTAAAGAGTATAACTTAAAAATTGAAATTACATCAGAAATCAATATAGGTACAAGAATTGAGGTTATATGGTAAAATTAATAGCTACTATGATTATTTTAACAAGCTTATTATTTGCTAAAGAGCAAAATGCATATGAATCTAATTGTGTAAATTGTCATGATAAAATTGCTGTCTCCATTGATAAATATTTTTACAGATATCTATTAAAATATAGTGGTGAAACTGAAGTAAAAAAGAATATGCTTGAATATTTAAAAAATCCAAAAAAAGAGAATAGTGCTATGTCTGAATCGTTTATAAATAGGTTTGGAATTAAAAAGAAAAGTAAATTAAGTGATAAAAAATTAAAAGAAGCAATTGATATTTATTGGAATAAATATCAAGTATTCAATAAACTAAAATAGAGGAATTAAGATGCTAAAAAAATTATTTTTTCTTTGTCTACTAACAAATATTTTATTTGGACAGGAAGATAGGTTCTATACATATGTAAATGTAATTAAAAGTGAACCAATGTATGAATATAGAGATATTCCTGAACAAAGAGAATATTATAATACAACTCCTTCTTCATCAAGAAGTTATGAATCAGATAATTCTATAGGACTTGATACTGTAATAGGTGCAACAGCTGGAGTTATATTGGGGAATCAAATAGGAAAAGGGAATGGGAAAACAGTAGCAAAAGTTGCAGGAGGTCTTATAGGAGCAGGTGTAGCAAATGGAACAAGAGATTCAAGAAATGGTACATCGACATATAATGAAGATTATAGACAGCCAAATTCATACTCAATTAGAAGAGAAAGAGTTTTAACTGGTTATAGAAACTATTTTATATATGAAGGGAGAGAGTATTCTAAGATAACATATAATCCAATAGATAGAGTAGAAATAATAAAGACCATAGAGTACTAAATATTTCGAGTAAGAGTTAGATAAGAGTTTTTTAGAGTATAGATAATAGAGATAGAAGTAAAAATAAAAATAAAAATAAGAATACGAAGAAACGAAGAAACGAAGAAACGAAGGAAACAAGGGGAAAAACTAAAAAAAAACTAAAAAAACTAAAAAAACTAAAAAAACTAAAAAAAGACTAAAAAAAGACTAAAAAAAGGGTATAAAGGGTATAAAGGGTATAAAGGGTATAAAGGGTATAAAGGGTATGAAGGGGAGGAGAGTGGTAAAAAAAAAGCCCTAATCAAAAATCCAAGTAAAGATTGGATAATTGATTAAG
>JBBITK010000052.1:0-8390 GCA_037440805.1 Arcobacter sp.
GAACGCATTCACCGCATGGAAGAGTTCCGCGAGAGAATTAACTTCTATTGCTTTATGTGTTCCAAATATGCCAGATGAGTCAGTTCCTTTTGGAAAAGATGAAGATGAAAATGTTGTTTTAGAAGTTGTTGGAACAAAACCAGAATTTTCATTTGAACCAAAAGAACATTGGGATTTAAATAATGGTTGGCTAGATTTTGAAAGAGGTGTAAAGCTTGCAAAATCAAGATTTTCAGCTATAAAAGGTCAAGGTGCTAGATTAGAGAGAGCATTGATTAATTATATGCTTGACTTTAATAGAGAAAGAGGATTTGAAGAGTGGTATGTTCCTTTTATGGCAAATACAAATACACTTCAAGGAACTGGACAACTTCCAAAATTTGCAGATGATTTATTTAAAATTGAAGGTGAAGATTTATATCTTATCCCAACTGCTGAGGTTAGTTTAACAAATCTTTATAATGATGAGATTTTGGAAGAATCAGAACTTCCATTATTACTTACTTCTTATACTCCATGTTTTAGAAAAGAGGCAGGAAGTGCAGGGAGAGATACAAGAGGACTTATTAGACAACATCAATTTGATAAAGTTGAATTAGTTGCTATTACAACTCCAACTCAATCTGAAGAAGTATTTAAAAAAATGGTATCTTGTGCTAGTGATTTATTAAGTTCATTGGGATTACATCATAGAAAATTACAACTTTGTACAGGAGATTTAGGATTTAGTGCTGCTGTTACTATTGACTTAGAAGTTTGGCTTCCTGGTCAAAATAAATATAGAGAAATTTCATCTATTTCAAATACAAGAGAGTTCCAAAGTAGAAGGGCTAAAATAAGATTTAAAGATGGTAAGAAAAACACTTTAACTCATACTTTAAATGGTTCAAGTTTAGCTGTGGGTAGAACACTTGTAGCTATTATGGAAAACTATCAAAATGAAGATGGAAGCGTAAGAATTCCAGAAGTTTTACAAAAATATATGTAAAATAGCCAAAAAGCTATTTTACATTTAAAAAATATTCATATTTATATTGTGTGATTTGGGAATAGGAAAGAAAGAAGTTCTATCTTGAGAAAAAAATTACAGTGCCAAGTAATTTTAAACTAAGGAGAGAAAGGCAAGATAAAACCTCTTCTTGATTTGAATTATACAGATTTAAACTTAAAAAATGCTATTTTATTGCTACGATTTAGACTTATATATCTTTTTTATTTTACCAATACTTTTGAATCAAATAATCTATTATTTATATAAACTTTTACATTTCCTTTTGTAGTGTTGTAGTGTTTAAAAGTCATTTCTTCTCCAATTTTTATCTTATATCTATTATAAATAGGAATCTTTTTTTCAAAGTAACCTTTTGAGTCTCCTATAAAAACTTCAATATAATCATTTGAGGAGTGATTAAAAATAGCAATTTTTGAAAATACTGTTCCATTATAATCATTTTTTGTTTTTAAAGAGTGTTGGATATTTTCTCCATTCCCATTTTCATTAAATATGCCAATAGCATAAGCTTTTTGAATATCTGAATTACTAAGAAGAATTAAGGGAAATAGGAAAAAAGAGAAAGAGAAAAGCTTAAATGTAAAAAGTAAAGAGAAGATACAGTTTTGTATCTTCTTTTGATTATAAATCTTGTTCAATTACTTTTTTAAATTTATTAAAATAAATATCACTTGCAGTTGCTAAATCTTTTGAAATATCATTGATTGAGATTTTATCTCCACCAACTGTTCCAATTTTAGAAGCTACAACACCAAATGAAGAAGCTAATTTTTCAAACGCTTCAGCATTTTCAGGTTTTAATTCAACAATAGCTCTACTTAAAGACTCAGAGAAAATATCTTTTGAATCATTTAAAGTAATATTTGCTTCAACACCTTTTTGACCTCTAATAGCCATTTTTGATAATGAAACAGCGATTCCACCAACATTTACATCTTTTGCAGATTTTAATAAACCTTGTTTATTTGCTTCAATTACAAGATTCCATAAAGCTAACTCTTTTGCAAAATCAACTTCTGGGTGAGTTCCAGCAACTGTTCCATATATTTTTTTAAGATATAAAGAACCACCAAACTCAGATTTTGTATCTCCTAAAAGATATAAACTATTTCCATTTTCTTGAATAGCAGACGGTAAAACTTTATTTGCATCTTCATTTACCCCAACCATAGCAATTGAAGGAGTTGGGAATACACTAACACCATTTGTTTCATTATATAAAGAAACATTTCCACCAATAACTGGTGTATTTAACTCTTTACAAGCTTTTTTGATTCCTTCACACGAAGCTGCAAATTGCCACATAACTTCAGGATTTTGTGGATTTCCAAAATTTAAACAATCTGTAATTGCTTTTGGAACTGCTCCTGTCATTGCAACATTTCTTCCAGATTCCATAACAGCTGCTGCAGCACCTAGTTCTGGATTAATATAACAAAATCTTGTATTACAATCAGCACTCATAGAAAGAGCTTTTCCAGTCTCTTTTACTCTAATACTAGAACCATCTAAAGCACCTGGTCCTTTTATCGTATTTGTTTGAACCATTGAATCATATTGTGAGTAAACCCATGATTTATCAACAACTTCCATATCTGAAATTAAAGCTTCATATGCTTCTTGATTTGAAATATTTTTATCTAAAGAGATATTTTCGATTCCATCTAAATAAGCTGGTTTTTTTGTTGGTCTGTCTAAAACTGGAGCTTGTTCTGAAACTGGTTGAACTGGAACTTCAGCACATTTTTCACCATGCCAGAATAACTCCATATTTCCTGTACTTGTTACTTCTCCAATAACTGCAACATCTAATTCCCATTTTTCAAAAATATCAATAATTGCTTGCTCACAACCTTTTTTAGCACAAATTAGCATTCTCTCTTGTGATTCTGAAAGCATGAAATCATAAGGAGTCATTCCCTCTTCTCTTGCAGGAACTTTATCTAAGTGCATAATCATCCCTGAACCACTTCTTCCAGCCATTTCAAATGAAGAAGATGTAAGACCAGCAGCACCCATATCTTGAATACCAACTATTAAATCTTTTTTAAATAACTCTAAACACGCTTCTAATAGTAATTTTTCAGTAAATGGATCTCCCACTTGAACTGTTGGTCTTTTTGATTCACTATCTTCATCAAATGAAGCAGAACTCATAACAGCTCCACCAAGACCATCTCTTCCAGTTTTACTTCCCACATACATAACAGGATTGCCAATACCTTCAGCTCTTCCGTAGAAAATCTCATCAGCTTTTGCCAAACCTAAAGTAAATGCATTTACAAGGTTATTTCCAGCATAGCACTCTTCAAATGTTACTTCTCCACCAACAGTTGGAACTCCCATACAGTTACCATATCCACCAATTCCTGCTACAACACCTCTTAATAAATATCTATGTTTCTCAGCAGTTGCAGAATCTCCTTCGATTGAAGCAAATCTAATTGAATTCATATTTGCAATAGGTCTTGCACCCATTGTAAATACATCTCTTAAAATTCCTCCAACTCCCGTTGCTGCACCTTGATAAGGCTCAATAAATGAAGGATGATTGTGTGATTCCATTTTAAATACAGCTGCATAACCATCACCAATATCTATAACTCCAGCATTTTCACCTGGACCTTGAATAACCCATGGAGCTTTAGTTGGAAAACCACTTAAATATTTTTTACTTGATTTATATGAACAGTGTTCAGACCACATAGCAGAGAAGATACCAATTTCAACATGGTTTGGTTCTCTTCCTAATATTTGTTTTATGTTTTCATACTCTTCTAAAGTTAAAGAGTGTGCTAGTGCTATTTCTTGAGGATTCATCTCTTTTTTTTGCATTTTTCGCCTTAAAATATGGTTGTTAAATTGGGCTGATTATAGCTAAAAAGAGTTGAATTTTATTTTAACCTTCGGCAAGGATTTTTAATTGGTTATTTTGAATCTCCACAAAGAGTTCTTTTTTCCCTTTAAAAATGATAGAAGGACTTGAGTAATCTTCATCCATAATGATTCTGTAGATTTTTTTACCCATAGAGTTTGGATAAGGTGAGATATTGATATTCCTAAACTCTATCTTTTTTGGTTCATATTTTGAGAAAATTTTTGATTTGAATTGTAAAAAACCTTGTAAATTTAATCCATCATCTCTTTTGAAATCACTTGAATAAAAAGAGATATAATCTTGGATATTTGAGTTTTTCCATGCAGTTTTCCACTTATAAATAGATGATAAAATAGTAGCTATATCTTTTTTAGACACTTGAGGCATTTCATTTTGTGCAGTTATTAATATAGCTTTATCAAGTTCTATAGAGTTTGATAACTGAACTAATTGCTTATTATCTAAAGCAATGCAACCCTTAGTGAATTTTTCCCTATCTTGATTCAAAGGCATTCCATGAATCCAAATACCAGAACCTTTTTTGTTCATGGTTTTATCTAAAGTGTTAGGATATGAAGTAACCAATGCTAAAGGACCATAAAATGAATCAACATCATTTTTTTTCTGTAATAATTCATAAACACCTTCTGGAGTTCTTTCATCTCCTTCTAGTTGTTTATCTCCTTCATTCTTCCCTACAATTACACTATCCCTTGAGATAATGTCAAAGCTTTCATTGTTGTTATTTTTATATAAAGTTAATTCAGCACTATCTTTTTGTGCAATGATAATATATTTTTTAGATTCATAATAACCAAAATCAATATTTTTATTTTCTAAAAACTTTTCCCAATAATTATTATCTTTTAAAATCTCTTCAATGTTATTTTGTACAGCACTAATTCCTTGTTCTCTGTAAATCGTTATTAAATCTTGAGCAGATAGATTTACCAACAAAGAGACTAAAAACAAAGCTTTTCTAAACAAAAGTTTCTCCAATATTTAAGTTGGCGAATTGTATAATAGGGACCCTAATTATTTCATAAAAAGCGGAATACTGTGAAAAAACTGATTTTTTTGATTTTGATATTTTTTAATTTTTTATTTTCTGCACAAGTTGAAGAACTCTCTTGGTCAAAAGGTGAGACATTTTTAACTTTTTTAGATAAATATTCAGTACCTCAAAAACTATACTTTGATTTAGAAAAAGAGGATAGAGAATTATGTTCTGAAATAGGCACAGGAAATAGATACTATTTATACACAGAAGATGATGGAAGTTTAAATCAAGTTTTAATTCAAGTTTCTGAAGATATTCAGCTTCACATATATAAAGATTCAAATAATGATTATAAATTCCAAACATTACCTATAAATTATACAGAATACACAGAAACAATAGCTGTTCCTATCTCTATTTCTGTATCAAATGATATTACAAATTTAACAGGAAATCATGTTTTATCTGCACAACTAAAATCTTTGTTTAATGATGGTTCTGTGGATTTTAGAAAAATGAGAAAAGGTGATTTTATAGCTATAAAATATACTCAAAAAGTATATTTAGGAAAAATACATGGGCAACCTGATATCAATGCTGCAATGGTTGAAATAGCTGGTAAAAAATTTTATAGATTTAAAAATGAAAAAGATGAAAAGTATTATGACCAAACGGGAAAAGGATTCTCTAAATCATATTTATTAAAAATTCCGTTATCCTTTTCAAAAATTTCAAGTGTATTTTCTAAAAAAAGATGGCATCCCGTATTAAAAAGATATAGAGCTCACTTAGGTACAGATTTTTCAGCTCCAAGGGGAAGAATAATTTTTGCAGCAGGTGATGGAAGAATAGAGTTTGTGGGAAGTAAAGGTGGTTATGGTAAAACAATTATTATAAATCATGGCAATGGTTATAAATCACTTTATGGTCATCAAAATGGCTTTGCAAAAGGTATTAGAAGAGGTATGAATATTAAACAAGGTCAACACATAGGTTATGTTGGAAATACTGGACTTAGTTCAGGTCCTCATTTACATTTAGGATTATATAGAAATAATGTTGCTGTTGATCCTATGTCTGTTCTTAGAAAACCAATTAGAGAAGGTTTAGAAGGAAAAGATAAAAACATTTTCTTATCAAAAGTAAAAAATATGATAGATATTTTTGGTAAGTATACAAGTGGAGAAGAAAAATCTATACCAACAAAGCTAGATAGAATAGATTATAAAAGCGATGTTGATATTTTTGATTTTTAACCCAAGTTATAAACTTGAGTTACTTATGAAGCGATGGGGCAACTATTGAAAGAAACTCATCTTTTGTTTTTTTGTTTGACTTAAAAAGACCTCTTAGGGCTGAAGTTACTGTCGTTGAGCATATTTTTTCAACACCTCTCATCTCCATACACATATGTCTTGCATCAACCATAACTGCAACACCTTTTGGTTTCAAATACTCATTTAAAGCATCACAAATTTGTTCTGTCATTTGTTCTTGAATTTGTAGTCTTCTTGCAAAAACATCCACAACTCTAGGAATTTTTGAAAGACCTACAACTTTTCCATTTGGAATATATGCCACATGAACTTTTCCTATAATTGGTAACATATGATGTTCACATTGACTATAAAACTCAATATCTTTTACCACAACCATTTCATCATTTGTTGAAGTAAAAAGTGCTTTTTCTATAATCTCTTTTGGGTCTTTTGTATAACCACTACACATAAATTCAAAAGCTTTTCGTACACGACTTGGTGTATCTATAAGACCTTCTCTATTCGTATCTTCTCCGATATGTTCTAATATTTTTTTTATTGCATTTTCAAATTCTAAATTTTTATCCATTATTATCCTTTTATATCCAACCTTTTTTCTTAAAGATTAAAATAGGGGTCACTGAAGATAAAATCATCAATCCCACAGACACTAAGTATCCATACTCCCATTTTAACTCAGGCATAAACTCAAAGTTCATACCATAAATACTTGCAATTAATGTTGGTGGTAAAAACACAACATTAACAATTGTAAATATTTTTATAACTTTATTTTGTTCAATACTTAAAACACCAATAAAGATATTTTGTAAATAATCTAACCTTTCAAAGTTAAAGTTTGTATGGTCTATCAAAGATTTAATATCCTTTAACATGGTAGGTAATTCGTTTTTTTCATCCATAAATTTTTGAGATTTCAATAAAGAATTCAAAATTCTTTGTTTATCAGTTAGGTTTTCTCTAATTTTCATATTCAAATCTTCAAATGTTGAAATTTTTTCAAGTATCTCTTCATCATCATTTGAATAATCTGTAAAAACGTGTTTTCTAATTTTTGTAATTTCCCTTGATAAATACTCAATTGTATCAGCATCAACATCAATTCTAATATCTATAATTTGGCAAAAAATAGAGTGACCCGTTTTATATTCTCTAGGAGAAATCAACAATCTTTTTGTAAAAGTATTGAAAGTTTCCAAGTTTTTATATCTAATTGAAATTAATAAATTTCCTTGTAAAATAAATGAAACAGTCTCATTTGAAGCTTGATTATTTTCATTTATCAAAAAGTAGCTATTAATTTCTATTCTATTATTCTCTTCCCAATATCTTGAACTTAGCTCAATCTCTTCACTCTCTTGTTTTGTAGGAAAATGAATATCAAACATATTTTCAACAGCTCTAATCTCTGTTATAGTAGGAAGTAACATATCTATCCAAATAACGCTATTTCTATCTTCTGCACTTTCCAAAGAGTCTATACCCTCAATTACATTTAATTTGTTTCCTTTTTTTATGTAACAATTAATCAAAGAGAACTCCTTTTATACTTTTATCATATTTCCCATATCCCAAATTGGAATAAAAATAGCTAAAACAATCCATAAAATCAATCCCATAATAATTACTAAAAAAATGGGTTGAATTAGCGTTGTTAACAATATAACTTTTTCATCAAATCTATTTTTATAAATCTTTTTTATTTCACCGA
Organism: Arcobacter sp.; assembly: GCA_037440805.1. Classification (GTDB taxonomy): domain Bacteria; phylum Campylobacterota; class Campylobacteria; order Campylobacterales; family Arcobacteraceae; genus Aliarcobacter. Next base: position 7,882 of record JBBITK010000052.1, read on the forward strand.
TGACAATCATAGAAGAGTTTGAGATTTCACCTGTATTTAGCAAATTCAAAACAATATCATCAAAAATTTTAGTCTCTTCAAATGAGGATTTTATACCTTTACCATTTTGTAACAGGTTATCGATGAGGCGTATTCTATCTAATAAATATTTGTTTTTTAGTAAAATTTTTGAAAGAATTAAAGCTTTATGAAATTCATAATTTGATTTAAGCATTATTTCCAAAATTAGGAAAATTTTATATAGTTGCATATTAAGATAGATATCTTTGATTAGGTAGATATTTTTTATGGATATTTTGTCAACAAAAAATGAAAACTTTTCATTTGCCGAGTATAAAAATATTAGTAAAAATATCAACAACAAAAAAACAGCTACTATAGTAAAACCATATTGTTCAATTATATATTGAGTTTTTAACAGTAATTTAGTGCTAAATGGGAGTTCTTTGTTGAAAGAGTCAAAAATAGTTTTAAACTTTGGAATTACAAATGTAAAAATTGTATGTAAT
>JBBITK010000052.1:8400-12417 GCA_037440805.1 Arcobacter sp.
AAAATTTGATTCTCTGACTTCCAAGTATATATTTTTAATATTTTCATTTTCAATTAATAGGTTATTTAAGGCTTGTATATTTGCAATAATATTTCCAGATTCTTTTGATAATTTCAGAAAAGAGATAATTATAAAATCCAATTTGAAATTTTCTAAAACTTTTTCCATCTCTATATTATTTGCAAAAGATGACTTTATCTGTTCTATAAAAAGCTTTATTTTTGTATCTTTTTTATTTTTATAAGATATATCAAGGGCATCATTTAAAGAAATATTGGCATTTAGCATAAGAGACAATTCATAAAATAGAAGATGAGTCTCTTTTTTGTTTAGTTTGTGCCTATTATTTGGTTTTAAATCAAAAAAGCTTAAAGTGGACTCTTTTATATTTATAATATTTGTTGGTAAATTCTCTTTTGATAAATCATCGGTTTTTATGGTTAATTTTTTGATATTACCATCTATTTGATAGGTTATGATATAAGTTTTCATTAACTATAAATTACTTTAAAAACCTCTTCTTTTGAGGTTATATTCTGGGATACTTTTTCTAATCCATCATCTAATAAATTTTTATAATTAATTGTTTTTAAATAATCTTTAAACTCTTCTAAGCTTGATTTTTTAAAAATTAATGAAGATATCTTTTCATCAACTAATATTGTTTCAGCTATTGTAGTTCGGTCATAATATTTTGTGAAATTACATTTTATACATCCTTTGTTATTACAAAATTTACAATATTTTAAAACTAATCTTTGTGCTAATATGAGTTTTAGTGAAGAAGAAATCAAAAAAGGATCAGCTTGTAAATCAATGAGCCTTGAAATAGTTTCTAAAGCACTATTTGCATGGATACTTGCAATTACTAAATGCCCTGTAAGGGAGGCTTGAAGGGCAATATCTAGTGAAAACTTATCTCTAATCTCTCCTATTAAAATAATATCAGGGTCTTGTCTTAAGACATTTTTTAAAACCACATCAAAACCTAAACCAATCTTTGGATTTATTGATATTTGAGAAATAGAGTCTATTTTGTATTCAACGGGATCTTCAACTGTTATTATTTTTTTTTCATTGGAGTTTAGTTTTTTTAGTATTGAATATAAAGTTGTAGTTTTTCCACTTCCCGTTGGACCTGTTATTAAAATTAATCCTTGGGTTAATTTCAAAGAGTTCTCAATAATAGTTAAGATATTTTTACTAAAGCCTAATTCATATAGATTTTTTTGTATATTTTTGTTGTCTAAGATTCTTAAAACTATGGATTCTGAATCTAGTGTGGGCATGGTTGAGACTCTAAAATCATATTTTTTATCATCGATAAAAAAAGAGAATCTTCCATCCATAGGAATTCTAATTTGCGTAATATCTAAGTTGGAAATTAGCTTTATATATGAGGAGATAGAGGAGAAAAACTCTTTTTTAAAAGTAAAAAAAGTTTTTAATTTTCCATCCACCCTAAATCTAAATAAAATAGTTTCTGTGAAATTTTCTATGTGAATATCACTTGCTCTTTGTTTTATTGCAAAATTTAGAATTTCTTTAAGAATGGTTTCTATTTTGTGTTGATTGTCGATATTCAACAAAAAAGCTAAACAGAGTTCGTAAAGTTCAATTTTCGTATCTAAATTTGCTAAACAAAATAGTATTTCATCGTTTGTAGTCTCTTTAAATTTTATGATTTTAGAAAAATCATCTTTAATTGTTTGTAGATTTGATTCTTTACAAACAGCAACTTGAAGATTTATACTATCTTCATAAATGGGGATAATAAGATTTCTTATAAAGTACTCTTTGTCATAAATTTTAAAAAGGGAGTAGTTTATACAGCTATTTAATAGATTTATCATTTTTCATCTCCACTTTAATTTTTTCTATTCCATTATCTAAAATCACAAAATTTCTTTTTACGATAATTAAATCGTAATTATCTATTTTGTTATGAATTTTAATCCATTGATTATTGATAAATGCGTATTCAAAGACTATTGCATTTAAAGTAAAACTATTTTTGTTTTTTGATTTAGTCTCTGTTTTTTTCTCTTGTTTATTTAGAAATAACTCTTTTTTTTCCTCTTTTCTCTTTTCTAGTTCAACTTTTTTTATAAAATATTTCTCAAATGATATGGAAATTTCTAAAATGTAGTTTTGATTTTTAGTAATTCTTAGATTCAAAATATTCGAAAAAGAGTTCATAAACTCAATATTTTTTATAAATCTTTTTATATTTTCAATTTTTTCGCAATTTCCTCTAATATGAATAATTTTTTCATATTGGTTTATATTTGTGATATAAAAGTTTGATTCTTTGGATAGATTCTCAATTTGCTTAGAAATTTCAAGCATAGATGGTATGGATTTAAAACTATATTCATTTTTATTTTCCGAAGATAACTCTTCTTTAGGAATAAAATTAAAAATTAAAAGAGAGATACATATTGGCAAAATATAAAGCTCAATTTTTGTTTTTAAAGGGGAATATGCAAAGCAATTATTTAAATCTTTTAAGATTAATAAGGGATTCATACAGTTTTTCTCCTTCTATAAAATTTGTGTTATTCGAAATAACATAGGGTTTATATTCATTCAAGAAATCATAAATTTCTTTTTTCTCTTTTGATAAAACTATTAATTTTGAGGAACTATTTTCCAAATCAAACTCTTTTATTTGTAGATTTTTGGCATTGATTTTTTCTAAAATATTTGATAACTCAGAATTTATTGGTTTAAAAGTAGGGTAGTTAATTGCAGTTTTTTTAGGCTCTTTTGATAAATCATTTTTATTTAAAGCTAAAAATAGACTAAATATCAGTAAAAAAAGATATATCACATAAAATGAAAAAGAGTAGGAATTTTTATTGGAACTTATATTTTTTGCATATATTCTTTCTAAATCTTCATCAATTAGAGGTATTGAATGGTCAATCTTTATAAAAAGTTTAGTTTGAATATAGTTTATTAGATCATCTTGTTCTATAAAATTTTCCAATTTCTGGAAATAGTAGAGTTTTTGATTTTTGAAAATAGAAAAAAATGTATGATTTATGAGAAGGATGTTTTCTAAATTAGAATCTTTTATGAAATTTTCTTTTTCCAAAAGATTTAAAAAAGTAGTACTAAAATCACGGGAACAAAAAATAAGTTGATAAGAGGAGGTTTCTTCTAAATATGTACTAAAAAAGAGTGAATGTTTTTTTGGTGAAATATTGTTAATAAGCAAAGAGTTTTCACAAAAAGATTTTAGATTTTTATCTAGTATCTTTTCTGTGACTTTTATATTTAATGAATTTAAATGGCTTATTTTGGCTATTTTCATTTTTTCTTACTTTAAATAATATAAAAAATTATTTTATATTATTTATCTAAAATAAAACTTAAAAAATAACCAAAAATAGTAAAATATAATTTTTATGCGTTAGTATCGTAACCTAACTCTTTTAGTCCCTCTTTAGTTTTTGTCCAACCTTTTTTGATAGACACAAAAAGCTCTAAGTAACATTTTTTACCTGTAAGTTTTTCAATTTTAACTCTAGCGTCTCTTCCTATTCTTTTTATAGCTGTTGCACCTTTTCCAATAATCATACCTTTTTGAGTATCTTTTTGAACAATAATAGTTGCTTTTATTACATCTACTCCGGCTTTTTCTTCAACTTTATTGATTAAAACATCAGTTTCATAAGGAATTTCATCACTAATATTTTCAAAAATAGATTCTCTAATAAACTCTTTGAAAATATCTCTTAAGTGTTCAGTTGTCATAAGTTCAGGGTCGAATAAATAAGGATGCTCAGGAAGATATTTTACAACTTCATTTAAAATATCAGACTCTTTTGTCTGTTTTTTGATTGAAATAGGAATAACAGCTTCGTATCTATCGCTATATTGTTCATATTCTTTCATTTTTTCCAAAATTTCATCATTAGTAACAAAATCTATTTTTGTTAAAAGTAAAATATGTTTTACATTTTTTTTGTTTTTTTCTAAAAAATCTTCATAATATGTAATTTTATCGGT
>JBBITK010000052.1:12427-15181 GCA_037440805.1 Arcobacter sp.
ATTGGAGCCAAAAACAGAATTAAATCACAATCTCCCATAGCTTTTAGTGCTTCATCAAGCATAAATTGATTTAACAATTTTTCTGTTTCATGAATTCCTGGAGTATCCACAAATATAATTTGGTCATCTTTGTGCATTACAATAATATTAGATCTTCTTCTTGTGGCATTTGCTTTGTGAGAAACCATTGCTATTTTTTCACCAACAAGCCAATTTAGAAGTGAACTTTTTCCAGCGTTTGGTCTTCCAACTACTGAAACATATCCGCATTTTGTCATTGTTTACCTTTATTTATTAATGGTAATATATTACCATAAGTTTGATAAACCTTATGAAATCATCGTTTTCTAAAATCCAAACTTTTTAGTAAATCATTTTTTGTGATATATTCATTATCATTTAAATCGGCAATAGTTCTGGCTACTTTTAAAACTTTATTTATACTTCTAAAGGAGAGTTTGTAATTTAAAATGGCTTTTTCTAAAATAATTTCAGCTTCTTGATTTAAAATACAATATTTTTTTATATCTTCATCATTTAATTTTCCATTGAACTCTTTTTGTCCTCTATTTTTTTGTTTTATAAAAGCTTTTATAACTTGTTGATGCAGTTCTATTGATGAAATTGTAGTTTTTTTGTCACTAAAACTATCATTCATTACAACATATAAATCAATTCTGTCCAAAAAAGGTTCTGACAAACGATTTTTATATCTTTGAATCTCGATATCACTACATCTACACTCATTTTGACTAGATAATAAATTTCCACAAGGACAAGGATTCATGGCACTTACAAAAATAAATTTTGTTTCATATAAAGTTTTGGAATTAACCCTTGAAATAAGTATTTTTTGATCTTCTAAAGGTTCTCTTAAAGCTTCTAAAATAGGTTTAGGAAAGTGTGGAAGTTCATCAAAAAATAAAATTCCTCCGTTACAAAGAGCAATTTCTCCAATTTTTGCACTCAAACTTCCTCCACCAAAAATTGAAGATTTCGTGGAAGTGTGATGGGGACTTCTAAATGTTCGTTGAGGTGAAAAATCTACCTCTTTTGCATCCAAACATAAAAGTTTTGCTTTTTCTAATATTTCATTTAGACTCATGGGTGGTAAAATGTATTTTAATCTTTTTGTAATCATAGATTTCCCACATCCTGGGCTTCCTTCAAATAAAATATTATGATTATCTGCCGCACTTATTAATGAAGCATATTTTGCTCTCTCTTGTCCAATTACATCTTTAAAATCTTCAAAATATTTGTTTTCATAAAAAAAATCTTCATTATTTATAGTCAATTTTTCATAATTAAAATGCTCTTTTTCATACAAATATTTCTCTTTATTTTCACTATTAAAAAAATCAATAGCTTCCTTTAGTGTATCAACACAATATATTTTTATATCAGGGATATTTGAGATCTTTTTTGCACTATCTTTACATATAATAATTTTTTCTAATACACCTTGTTTTTTCAAAGATAATACAATTGGAAAAATTGAACTAGTATCTTTTATTTTTCCATCCAAAGCTAATTCCCCAAAAATATAAAATTGTGTTAAATCTTCGCATTTTTTGTCATTAAGTGCTATATGAAGAGCTATTGGCAAATCAAAATGACTACCATTTTTTTTGATTTCACTAGGAGATAGATTTATAATGATTTTTAGAGGAGGGAATTTGAAATCATTGGTTAAAAGTGCAGATTTTACTCTCTCTTTTGATTCATTTATATCTGTTGAAACCATTCCAACTATGCTAAAATTTGGTAATCCTTTAGTAAATGTTGATTCCACATCTATGCTTGTAGCATCCAATGAGTTTAAAGTTGCACATTTTATAGTTTTCATTTTTCTTACCTAATTAATAATGAAATAATTTATATAATATCCTAAAATTATTTAAGGTTATATTTAAATAATATTTCTTGAGAAAATTAATTAAAATAAGATATAATTCTTTTTATAGACTTTTTTAAAGGATAGAGGATGAGTTTAAAGCAAAGAGTTATATTGAATATGATAGTCACAGCTATAGGATTTACTGTGTTGATGTTACTATCTTATTTTTCAATGGAAAATAGTTACCTAGTAGTTATAATTGGTTTATTGTGTATATTAATAAATCTAGTTTTGGAGTTGAGTCTTTTGAAATCTTTGAGAAATAATCTCAATACTTTTAATCAATATTTTGGTAATTTTTTAGATTTTATCACCTATAAAACTAATAAAATTACCAAAATAGAAGAAAGAAATAGTACAGAATTTTCAACGATGCTAAATCAAATAAGTAGTGTTGCAGATGATTTTGATAAGAGAATGAAAGATGATATGAAGGTTATTGGAGAGATTGTTTTGACTATGGATAAAGTTGAGCAAGGTATTTTTAGATGTAGAGTTAAATCTGATACTAAAAATCCAATGATTAGAACTTTGAAAAATACAATCAATGCTTCTTTGGAATCTTTAGAACACTCAATGAAAGATTTACAAAGAGTAACTACAGCTTATACAAACAATAACTTTAAAGATAAATTAGATATCCCTCCTCATATGAAAGCAAGACTATTGGCTGTTATGGAAGGTGTTAATACATTAGGTAAAACTTTGGGTGATATTGCGAAACAAAATTTACAAAATGGAGAGCTTTTAGAAAATAATGCTTCTATTATGAAAAATTCCATGCAAAATTTAGCTTCAAAAGCAAATGAATAAGCAGCATCTTTGGAAGAGACAGCAGCTGCGGTTGAAGAGAT
>JBBITK010000053.1:0-14916 GCA_037440805.1 Arcobacter sp.
GAATATAAATCACATTTATTTTTATCAAGAGATATTTTTCCTAAAATATTTCCATTTCTATCTTGATATTCTATTTTAATTATTAACCCTGTAGATAGTATTGTTTGGACATTTTTATCTTTACAAGAGATTTCTAATTCATTATTCAGCATAAATCTTTCAAAATCTGAAATATTGTTAAATTCAGACATTATATTTTCTTTTGTATCATTAATTTTAAATTGAGAAATAATTGCATTATTATTTTCATTTATATAATTAATCAATGTAATATCATTAGTAATATTTTTTGGTAATTGTTTATTTTGTTTTAATAGATTATTAATAATTTCTTGTTTTTTAATTGAGTTAGTATCAAATGTATTAATTAATAATAATCCACCTATGTATGTCATAGCCATAACTAATCCAGAAAAAAAGCCAGCAACAAAAAACATTGCAATTTTATACCTAAATTGTTTTTTAAGTTGAGTAGCTGCAATTATTCCGATTACTGTGTTCATAAATTTAGCTTTTGTAATTACTTCTTCTCCTGTTTGAATATAATGGTATAAAATTAGTATCCCTATAATAAATGGTAAAATATAATATTTCCAGTTAAATGCATGTTTCCAAAAACTATCATTTCTTTCTGTTAGATCTACACTTGAATTGATTTCCATGTTTTCCCTTCTTTACAATTGATAATAAAATTATAACAATAAAATGATTCACAAATGACTCTTTTTTTGATATTTGACAAGAAATTTTAATAAAAATAATTATTTACAATAAATATCTAGTTTTTCTTTCAAATTAAAGAGATACTTATTAATTTATTCACTTATAGCTGAATGATTAAAGAATCATATAATAATAAACTTTACATCAAAATTAACCAATAGGTGAAACTGATTTGAAAAATAATGATTTAGTTCAAGTAGTAGAAGATGTAGAAGAGTTTTATAAAGCTGTATCTAAAAATGTTAAAAAATTAAGAAAAAAGCATAAGTTCACACAATTAGATTTTTCTGCAAATATTGGTTTTAATTCTGTTAGTTTTTACTGTGAATGTGAGAATAATAAAAATGGAAAACATTTTAATTTATTACATGTAGTAAGAATTGCAAAATATCTAAATGTAGATATAAATGAAATAGTTAAATATTAACTATCTCTTTTATTTTGAATTCACATTAAAAACAGGCTTAATCTGACTTGCAATCAATAATATAATCAATAAAACAACTAATCCACCTAAAGCTATTGGTATAAATATAAAAAATTGTATTATTGTAAATAATACTCCCAAAAAAAATTTAGCTATTTTTATATTTAAAACTAATCTTATTGCTAATAATATAACTCCAAATGCAAATATTAAAATTCCATTTAATATATCACCATTCTCTTTTACAGCATCAGAGTATAAATCATATCCAAAAAACAAAAGAGCATAAATAGTGCAATATAAAAAGAATAGCTCATTTGAAAAGAAACCATATTTGTATTTTCTAAAACTAAATGAATTAATTTTTCTAACAAAAAAATAGATTAATCCCATAAAAAGAAAAACTCCAATAATCATTAATACAGTCATATTTTACTCCTTTTATATCTAATATAGATAATATATGAATAATTATATATTAATATAGAAAGTATGTCAATAATTGTGAGATTGAAAATAAATGATTTATAGTAATATCAAAAGAATCATAACTTCTTCTGTAAACTAAAGTGTAAACAACTGTAAACTTTGGTGTAAATTATGAAATTTATTTTTTGTAAACTAAGTTGTCTAAAAGCATTTAATACCAATTAATTCCATATAGTTTAGTAAAAAAAGGAAACGGTAGAGTCTTTAAAATCTTCTTTTTGTAAAGTAGTTAGTTTACAATTTAAAGGTTACAATTTCTTTTTTATTTATTAGAAGTTTTACTTCAAAATTGTTTTCACTCAATTTCATAAAAGTGGCTTTAAATTTTAGTTATCTAGATTCTAATTTTTATAGTAATTCTAAAAATCTAAGTGATGCTTAAATGTGCAGTCAAGTTATCAGAACTTTGTAAAAACTGAAAAGTTTAGTTAATACTTTAATTACTAGGGGTTATTAGTCCTTTACTCTAATAATATTTGTTTGCTCTTTCAATGAAATTAAAAAAGAAGATAGACTCAACATATACCTGTAATTTAGAGGCAGGATTGATTTATAATTTAAAAATTTAATAGGATAAATATGAGAGGAAGTGTTTATTATCAAAGTGCAGAACTTTCAAAAGTTGTATTTAAAGAGGGTGCAAAAAAAGAAGATAGAATAAATCCAAACCATGAACACTATAATTGTGTTGCTTCTTTTAATACAATGAAAGCATATAGAAATGTTTGGAATAACTTTTTTAACTTTCTTTTAGAACATTTCAAATTAAAAAACTGTGAACTTATCACAGAGGAACATATTAAATCTTACTTTGAATATAAAATTGAATATTACGCTTCAAAACAATATGCTGAAAAAATCTCTTCAGCTTTAGGTAAATTAGAGTTTGCATTAAATAGATATTCAATGGAAAAATATAAATATACAAATAAAGAACCAATAAAATATGATTTTAAAATTAGACAAAATATTTTAGATAATGCTAGAAATTTCAATCAAATAGCAGATAATTATCACAATAGAACATACTCAAATCCAAAAGAGTTAATAAAAAATCTTCAAAATGAAAATCATAAAATTGGAGCATCAATACAACTTTTTGGGGGAGCAAGAGTTGAAGCAGTAACTTTAATTAAATATGAACAACTAAAAGGAACTAAAATAGATTCTGTTATAAATGAAGAAGTTGGAATTATTGAAACAAAAGAAAAAGGTGGAAAAGTGGGTAATGTATTAGTTTCTTTGGATATTTATAAAAAACTTGAAAATTACCTAATTGAAAATGATAAATTTAAAATCATTTATCAACACTATCTAAATGATTTAAAAGAAGCCTCAAAACTATCAAATCAAAAATACCACTCAAGTCATGGTTTAAGATGGACCTTTGCTCAAAATAGAGTTAGGGATTATCAACAAAAGGCTAATTACTCTTACTATGAAGCTATTCAAAAAGTTAGTTGGGAGATGAAACATTTTAGGGCTTCTATTACTGAGCATTATCTTTCATAGTATTAATATAAGTTCAAAAGTATATAAATTATAGTATTATAATCCATAAATTTAAAGGATTATATATGTATATTCAAAGATTAATTTTAGAAGATATAAAAGAATATCAAAAGTTTTTTCCAGTTTTACTAATTAGTGGTGCTAGACAAGTTGGAAAATCAACTTTAGCATTGCATCTAAATATCGACAATTATATTACTCTTGATGACATAAATATGTATGAAATGGCTAAAAATAATCCTAAAGGCTTTATTGAATCATTGAATAAGCCAGTTATTATTGATGAAATTCAAAGATTACCTGAACTTCTTATATCTATAAAAGAGTATGTAGATAAAGACAGAATTAATGGAGAGTTCATTTTAACTGGTTCTGCTTCACTTCAAGGTTTTAAAGAAATATCAGATTCACTTGCTGGAAGAATTGGAATAGTTGAACTTTATCCATTTTCACTAAAAGAAAAAAATCAAAGCAGTGATAATATAATAGATATTTTTTCAAAAGATTTAGATAAATACCTTTTAAAAAAATATGAAGATATAAGTATTGAAAAAGATATTATAGATGGTGGTTATCCAGAAATTAGTAAAATCGATAGTCAAAAAGGTAAGTACCTTTGGTTTAGCTCATACATTAGAACATATATAGAATCAGATGCTAAAGAATTGGCAAATATTAGAAATATGGATAAGTTTATAAATATGTATAAACATTGTATGTTTAGAAGTGGAAGTATTTTTAATAAAAATGATATTCAAATACAAGTTGGACTTGATGGAAAAACATTTGATAGTTACTTTAGTGTTTTAGAGCATACTTATCAAATTCAAAAATTACAACCATATTTTAATAATCAGCTAAAAAGATTAGCTAAAACTCCTAAAATCTTCTCCATTGACACAGGAGTTCTTTGTCATCTTTTACAAATTAATACAGAAGATGAATTTAACAAATCACCATTAAAAGGCGAAATACTTGAAACATTTATTTTTAGTGAATTACTAAAAGCAAACTCTTATGCTCAAAGTAGAGCTAATTTGTATTATTATAGAACCACAGATAAAAAAGAAATTGATTTTATTTTAGAATACTCTAATAAAATTATAGCACTTGAAATAAAAGCATCTAAAACAGTAAAAAAAGATGATTTTAAACATATATATAAACTAAAAGATGAAATAAACAAAGAATTTGATAAAGGAATTGTTTTATATATGGGAGATACATTTTTACAAATTGATGAAAATATGTATGCTGTTCCTATTGGATTTTTGAAATAAAGATGAAGCATTAGGCTTCATCTTTATTCTGTTTGGAATATTTTCCAGTTTTTCGATTAACGATATTTAATAGTTTGTTATTTTCATTTTCTAAATCTTTTATTTTAGAAATCTCTTTTAATAAAAAATCAAAAATCTTTTTATAGTTTGACTCATTTCTAACTAAAAACTCCTGGGTATCGATGTATCGCAAGGTTAAATTACGATTTATATTTTCAATTTCATTAATCTTTGTTTCTAAATTTTTAAGATCTTTTAGAATTTCTTCTTCGTTTTTTAAAGAGTATTTTCCATTAAGTTTTTTAAAAAAATAGTAACTAATAATAAAAAAGCTAAAGACTAATAAAATAAATAAAGCTATGAAAAGCTCGATTAAATCTGTGTAATTAACTGTATTAATCATTAGAATTTTCTTCCTTCTTCTTAAATATTGAAGGATATTTCTCAACTATTTGTCTGATATATGCGTGAGAAATACTTGTTTTATATTGGTATTTGATAAAAAGTGACATTTCTCTATAGCTTTTATTTTCAGAAATTAGACCACAAATCATTGATGATTTATCTAACAAAAAATTCTCTTTTTTAGAGGTTTTTTTTAAAGAAGTTGATGATTTTATCAAAAAATTTCCATATTTTTTTATTTCAGAACTAGACATTGTTTTATTCTTTTTTAATGCTTTTTCTTTCAATTCATAGAAATTTTGAATTGAAATATAAAATGCAGCTAACTCAAGTGCTGAAAAATTAGCACTTGGGTTTTCATTTTTTAGCTTGAAAAATTCGTTTCTTTTTTCAGAAAAAATGTCATTTTTTACTTCTAGATTTTGATTTTTAAAGAAATTATCTAGTTTTCTTAACATTAGAATTGAAATATTTGTATGACGCAAAATGTGATTATTTGACATTTTAAGCTCAAAATCTATTCATAAAATACTCACCAAATTGTGAGAATTGTTCAATTTTATAATAAAATTTGTTTCTTAATCTTGATTCTTTATTCACAAATTCAAAATCTCTTTTTATATATTTTTCAAATTCATTAATCATATTCTCATTATGTGCAAATAACTGTAATATTTTTGAGTATTTTATGGATATTCTATCCATTTTTGTTATATAGTTAATATCTTCAGAATTTATACATATTTGACATTTAGTATAATAATTTTTTAATTCCGTAAAATATACTAAATCGTTTTTTGCCAATATGAATAGTAAATTCTGCATTGAATCATTTAATTTTGAATAATCATAATATGGGAATTCTTTTTTTATATTTTCAAAATTCTCAATTGAGATATCTGTCTTTTGCAGAAAATTTAAAAGAGCTACTATTAAAATCTTATAATCAACATATAAATACTCATGTTTTAGTTTTTTCCAAAAAATTACACTATGTTTACTTTGTGTTTCTTCATCTATCTTTTCGCAAATCTCAATTATTTCTATAATGAAGTCTTTTAGAACTTCATTATTTGCAAATACACAATCTAAATCTAATACTTTTCTGGCATTTTTCATTTTTCCATCCATTTTTTTACCTCTTCCATTTTGAATATTCTCTTTTTCCCATTTTTCGAGTGAATTCTTGGGATTAACCCGATTTCTTGTGCTTTATTTTCACCTATTTTTGCAAGAATTTTTGAAATTTTCGAGTAGCTATATCTGCCATCTATATTTAAGACTTCTTTAAGACCTATTTTGTCTTTTTGTGACATATTATTCCTTTTTATGGTATTGTTTTGCAAAACTTGTGAAATTTTATATGAATGTTTACATCTTGTAAAATGCAAAACTTTAAATAAAGAATTAAAAGTTTTGCATTTGACTTTTATAAATTTTTATGTTAGGGGTGAGCTAATAATTCTCATAATATAATTCTATACATGTATTTTATGAATCTTATTGCATTTTTTTTGTTTTAATTTTCTAAAACTTTTTATGTAACCAATACAATTAAAACATTAGGGTATATAATTTTCTAATTTATGATAGCTAGATTTAATTTTTAGGTATGTTTTTAGATCATAAAAGATACTTTTATTAAGTTTTGCATTTGATTTTTTTCAGTTTTTATGTTAGAAATTTGTAAAATAAATTAGGGGCGAAACATGGAATATGATACACTTTATAAAAATAAAGCTTATGCTAAATATTTAGAAAACAAAATTTCAAATGAGGAAATAATTGAAAAATATAATTTAGATGATGCAAATATTTCATTATTTAATGAATATGTAAGTCTTAAATTGAAAATTGCATATTTTAACTTACTAAATTTACAGTTGGAGATTGATAAGTTGAAAAATGAAAGTGTGTTTAGTGATTACAATAGATATTTTTTTACTAATTTTGAAATATTAAAAATATATTTTGATACATTATCTGATATTAATTTGTCTGAAAAATATTTTATTACTAGTGATTTCAACGCACTTCAAGATGCAAGTTTACTGAATTTAGGTTTTTTACAACAATATTCAAAAACTCATAGAGAGCAAATTAAAAAGCTCTTTGTTGGAGACAATAAGCAAGTAGATAAAAATGATATTCTAGATAATAGTATTTATTTCATTAAAGAATATGTATTAAATAATAAAATTGAATCATCAATTAATGAAAAACTAAGATATAAACTTGTGGAAGATCCAATACTTTTTAATGATGATTTTAGAGATTTAATTTTTCAAAAATTAGAGAGTTTAGAAATAAATTATATAAATAATGATCTTAAAAGATTTACCTTTTTAGAGTATATTGTATTATTGCCACTCTATTTACTTGATATAAAAAAAGATATATCTAAATTTGATAATATACTTAATTCAATCAATTCATATAATATAAATGATAATTCTAAATTTAAATTATTAGAGAATGATATAGAAATACTAAAAAGATTAGGAGAAAATCAATTACTTTCGTATTGTGCTAGTTTAATTTCTAAAGTATTTTATCTTGAATATAAAGAATTAAGAGAAATATATCTTTCTTTTTATTCAGCATCTTGTTTTTCCGATTCTTATTCTAGTAGTTTTTCTAAAAATACAAATTTTTTAAAAAAGGAAAAACTATTTTTTGAAATAGATGATTCCAAACATGAAATTAATATTCTTTTTCCGTTGTTTCATATATTTCTCGATAAATGAATATTGTTTTAAACCTTTTAGAATAATGCATGAAAATCTAAAGAAGCTTACTATCTTTAGATTTTTAGATTTTCAGTAATCTCATGTCTAATATTTGGTATTAAGTGTGAGTATCTCATAGTCATTTCAATGTTCTTATGTCCGAGTTGTTCCTTGATTTGTAAAATATCAAGCCCTGCTTCTGCAAGCCAGCTTGCATGAGTATGACGAAGAGAATGAGCAGTTATTTTATATTTAGATGTCTGAGAATTATTTCCTGGTATTACTTCTTCAACAGCGTTTACAAAATAATCAGGCATTCTTAAAATTGTTCCACCAGCACTATTATTTATTACATTACTATTCATTTTATTATCATAGAGTGTTTTTAATGTTTCGAGCAAAATATTATTTATTGCAATATGTCTTTCATTTCCATCTTTAGTTTTTTTGAAGTAAATAGTATTTGTGTTGAAGTTCACATCATCCCATCTAAGTGCTGTGTTTTCACCAGATTTATTCTTTTTTGAAGCTGCACCAGTAACTTCGCTAAATCTTGCCCCTGTGAAAAGTAAAATTACGGTTAAATGATAAGTTAACTCATGGCTGGATTTTAATATTTCAAGAAGTTTTTTTGCTTGTTCTTTTGACAAAAAAGATAACCTTTTGTTATCAATAGAAGGCATTTTAACTTTTCCATTAGCTAATGGATTTACATAATTATTTAAAATATCATGTTTTATAGCATAATTTATAATAGTTCTTATAAGTGTTAATTGATGTTTTACAGTTTGAGCTTCTAACCCTTTATTAAAAAGTGTTTGTTTAAAATTTTCAAAATCTAAGGATTTAAAATTTTTCACATTTTCATTTCCAAAAATTGGTTTTATATGTTTGTTATAATTTAATTCATCCATTAAATATGATTTCTTATTTATTTTGGCATATTTTAAAAATTCTTCCCAAATGTCATTGAATTTAATTTTAGAACTCTTTCCCATTTTAACAGCAGGTAATTCTTCATGTTGTAATTTATATTTTATTTCAATTAATTTTGAATAGGCATCTTTAATTGTAAAATCATTTATTTTTGTCTTTTTACCTACTTGTAATTTTACAGGTATTCCATTTTCATCTCTATAATTTATATAGTAAGAGACATCTCCATTTTTTAACTTGTTAGTCCACACTCCTTCATACTTGCCACCTACAGGTTCCAGAGCCATATCTAGTTTTCCTTTTAATTATTTATCTTAGTATAACTAAATTCTCAAAATGAATTTGAGAAAAAGTACAATGAAAATGTTACTCAACCTTAAGTGTTAACTAAATAAAAAAGTATCTAATACTTCGTATTAGAATCTTTTATAGATGTTTCATTTGAAACTATCAAACAAGTTCCAATAATAGAATTTTTTAATACATAATTCATAGTAATTTGGATAGACTTTCCAAATTTCATGAAAAAGCCTTATTATTTTATTGATTTTTAATAATAAAATAAGTAGTTACTATAGAATTTAATATAACTTTAATACATAGGAAATGTATAATTTTTTATGTACGAAAGTTACATAATTTAATATTTCATTTATATGATATTTTTTACTACAGTTTTTACTACAAAATATGAAAAGTAAAGAAAAATAAAGAAAATAAATGAATAGTTTTTTGTGAATATAATGTCGATTTTATCGATATTATGAAAAGAAATGAAAAGAAATGATTTTTATTGAAAAGTGTTAAAGAATAGACTTAGGATCTGGTGCTTAACGGTATGAGAGTTCGAGTCTCTCCATCCGCACCACCATTGCGGGAGTAGCTCAGTTGGCTAGAGCTTCTGCCTTCCAAGCAGATTGTCGCGAGTTCGAGTCTCGTCTCCCGCTCCACTAAAAATCTTTTACTAGATTTTCTTTTTTTAAGTGCTTCCATAGCTCAGCTGGATAGAGCAACGCCCTTCTAAGGCGTAGGCCGTACGTTCGAATCGTACTGGGAGTACCACCCTTTTAAATTAATCCAAAGTAATATCAAAAAATGAAATCTCTTTATAAAATGCTACTTGCAACTTTTATTGGTTTTTGTGGTTCTATTTTATTTATATTTTTAAACTTACCTATGCCTTGGCTTCTAGGAGCTATTTTTACAAGTTCTATTGCCATGAGATTTGAAAATTTACCAATTCAAAGTCCAAAAATATTTTCAACTCCTGCAAGAATTATCATAGGTCTTACAATAGGCAGTGCATTCACACCACAAATTTTAGAACAATTACATATATATTTTTTTAGTATTCTTTTAATCATTCCATATACTATTTTTGTTGCATTAGCTGGAACATATTACTACTATAAATTTTTAAATTTTGATAAAAAGACGGCTTTTTTTAGCTCTATGCCAGGAGGTGTTATTGAAATGGTAATTTTAGGGGAACAAATGGGGGCAAATACAGTAAAAATTACCCTTGTTCAATCTTCAAGACTTTTATTTATAGTCTTAACTTTACCATTTGTAATTCAATATATTTTCCACATAGATATTAGTGGAAATAAACTAATCACAACATCTATTAGTAACATATCATATTTAGATATATTTTTATTACCTATTATTGGAATTAGTGGTGCTTATATCGCTCAGAAACTCAAAATTTCAGCAGCTTTTTTAATAGGTCCAATGATTTTTAGTATTATTTTTTATGCCCTTGGAATTATTCACTCAAGTATGCCAGATGAACTTATCAAATTTATTCAAGTAGCACTTGGAACAATTATTGGCTTTACTTTTAAAGGTGTAGATTTTAGAACTATAATTCATACTCTCTTAGGGACATTTGGACATTTTATAATCTTAGTTTTAATTAGTGGATTTTTTATAGTTATAGGTTCTTTTTTGTTTGATTTTCCTATAGTCTCTATTCTTTTGGCTTTCTCTCCTGGTGGACAAGCTGAAATAAATCTAATTGCTATTTTAATAATGGCAAATGTTCCTTACATAACAATACATCATATTGTAAGGCTTTTTATTGTTATGAATATAGCTCCAATTTTGGCAAAAAAGATTTAAAAAAAATGAAATGGGAAACTTTGATAACTTTTCAGATTTAATTTTAATTTTTTTAGTTTTTAATAAAAATCCTAAGAAATATATGGATATTATTTTGGACTTATTACAATTTATAGAAAGGATATAATGAAAAATATCTATTTTTTAATATTTTTAACACTATTTCAAATTAATCTTTTTTCAACAGAAACAAAAGAACAGCCATCAAATGAAAACAGCGGCTACACAAAAACCATGTTAAAATTTGAAAAAGCTTGTAAAAATAAGAAAGCAGACTCATGCGTTCAATTAGCTGATATATTTTATGAAGGAATAGACATCAAGCAAGACTTCACAAAAGCCATAGAATTTTATGATAAAGCTTGTAGTTTAGGCAAAAACAAAGCTTGTTTAACTCTAGGGCAAATATATAGTAGTGGTCTTGTTATTCAAAGTGATTATGCTAAAGCTGCAACTTACTATGAAAAAGCTTGTGAAAAAAATGATAAAAAAGCCTGTTATAATTTGGCTTTATTATATTCCAATAAAAATCTACAAGATGATGAAAAAAATAGCAATGCTATAAAATTTTTTGAAAAGGCTTGTAAATTAAAGGATGCAAAATCTTGTACTGAACTTGGAAAAATCAATGTTAAAACAAAAAATGAAAATAATGATTACTCTATTGGTATAAAATATTTTGAAAAAGCTTGTGAATTGGGTGACTATAATGGTTGTTTTGAATCTGCACAAATATATCAAAAGGGTTTAATAGCACAAAAAAATATTAAAAAAACTATTTTTTACTATGAAAAAGCTTGTAAAGAGTTATCAGATGGAAGTTCTTGCAATAATTTAGCTTTAATTTATAAAAATGGTTTGGATATTGAAAAAAATATAGATAAAGCAATAGAACTTTATGATTTTGCTTGTAATTTAGAAACTAATTTTAGCTGTACAAATTTAGGAAAAATTTTTGAAGAAGAGAAAAAAAATCCTTTAAAAGCTATAAATGCTTATGAAAAAGGTTGTAATTTAGATGATTCATTGAGCTGTTTTAGACTTGGTAATTTTTACGAAGGTAGTTTAGGTATAGAAAAGAATCCAAAAAAAGCAGTTAATTACTATTTAAAATCTTGCAGTTTAGGATACAGAAAAGCCTGTTCAAAAACCCTTGATATGTCCATTGGAAAATAGATTCTATATCTATTTTTCTTTTATAAAAAATAAATTCTTATCCCTCATTTATTAAATTTCAGATAAAATCCCCCAAAATATTAAAAATTTTATTAAGGAAAAATCATGCCATTATTAGATAGTTTTAGAGTTGATCACACTATTATGCCAGCACCTGCTGTTAGAATTGCAAAAAAAATGAAAACACCAAAGGGTGATAATATTACTGTTTTTGATTTGAGATTTTGTGTACCAAATGAAAAAATGTTAAGTGAAAAAGGTATCCATACTTTGGAACATTTATTCGCTGGATTTATTAGAAATCACTTAAATTCAGATAGTGTAGAGATTATTGATGTTTCTCCTATGGGTTGTAGAACAGGTTTTTATATGAGTTTAATAGGAACTCCAGATGAAAAAAGTGTTGCGATAGCTTGGGAAAAATCAATGCAAGATGTATTAAATGTAAAATCACAAAATGATATCCCAGAACTTAATGTTTATCAATGTGGAACTTGTGCAATGCACTCACTAGAAGAAGCCCAAGAGATAGCAAAAGATATTTTATCTACAAAAATTGGTGTAATGTCAAATGATGAATTATATTTATCAGATGAAAAATTAAAAGTATTGGGTAACTAACTAGTGGAAAGAGAACTCTCTTTATTTAAAGAGTTATTTTCAGATTACACAAATATTGCTATTTTACATATAGACAATTCTTTAAACCTTGTGGATGAAACCCTTGAACAAATTAGAATCCAAAATGAAGGAAACATAAAATATATCCCATTTTTGGATGAAAATAGTGCAAAACTAAGATCAACTGCTAGGGAATTTGAATACATTGTTTTAGGGGATATACTCTCCTATTGTGAAAATAAAAAAGAGATTTTAAAACTTATGTACAAAGCCATTGAAAATTCTGGAAATATAATAATCTTAGAGAAAAAAATACACAATAATAGAGAAGAACTTTTGGAACTTTTAGAAAATATAGGATTCCAAGCACCAAATTATATAGATCTTTTTGAAGATATAGATATTTTAACTGCAAAAAAAATGCACCATTGGGACAATGGTTTATGAGTTTTGAACCAATTCAAACAGAAGATGGTTCAAATACTCTTTTTTCTAAAAAATATAATCAACACTACCACAATCCAGATGATGGTGCTATAAATGAAGCTTTAACAAAACATATTATTCCTACTTTAACTTTTTGCGAAGATAAAGATGAATTAAATATTTTAGATATATGTTTTGGATTAGGATACAACACTCTTTCAACTATCTATTTTATAAAAAAAGAGAATTTAAATATAAAACTTAATTTTTACTCTCCAGAACTTGATAAAGATTTGATAGATTCTTTAGAAAATTTTCCTTTTCCAATGGAGTTTAAAGAAATAGAACATATTATAAAAACTCTATCCAAAGAAAAAATATATAGAGATGAAAATTTGTATATTGAATTATTTATAGGTGATGCAAGGAAATATATCAAAAATTTACCAACAAATTTTTTTGATATAGTTTTTCAAGATGCTTTTTCAAGTGAAGTAAATATGGAACTATGGACAAAAGAGTATTTTGATGATATTTATAAAATTTGTAAAAGAAATGCAATTATGAGTTCTTATGCAATAGCTACACCTATTAGATTATCTATGTATGAAGCTGGTTTTTATATATATGAATTAAGACCTCAGAAAAGAAAAATAACTTTATCTTTTACTAATGAACAACAAAAAATTGGTACTTTTATAGATATGGAATTAAAAAAAGAACGAAATATAAATGCAAAAGCCATTTATGATAAAAAATAGTCATTTATTTACTTAAAAAAAAGTTTCTTTTATCTATAATTACACCTTTATATTATAAATTTTGGTTGGTTATTATGAATTTATTTAAAATATTTTTTACTCTTGTTTTTGTTTCAATTTTTGCTTCTTCAGCTGATTTAAAAAATTTCAAAAAAATACAAAGTGATTTTGATTCTATAATTGTAAAAGATTTAAGTAGTAAAAAAACATTGATTTCAAAAGATGAAAATCAAGTATTAAGTCCAGCAAGTTTAACAAAGGTTATGACAGCTGTTCTTGCAATAGAGAGTGGAAAATTAAATAGTATTGTAAAAATTACTCCTGAAATGAAAAAGGTTGAACCAACTATTTGTGATTTTAAAGTTGGAGAAAAATTCTATTTAAAAGATTTGGTTCATGCTGCACTTATTAAATCGTCAAATGATGCTGCTATGGCTATTGCTATCTATCTTGGAAAAGGTAACAAACAAAACTTTGTTAAACAAATGAATAAGAAAGCAAAAAAACTTGGAATGAAAAATACAAAATTTAGTAATCCTTGTGGATTTGATATAGGTTATCACAAAAGTTCAACAAGAGATTTATTAAAATTAACAGAGTACGCAATTAGAAGTAAAACTTTCAATAATATTGTAAAGATGCGAAAATACTCTTTTAGAGCATTAAATACAAAAAGAAGATATTCTGTATTCACAAGTAATAAATTAATGCTTGCGGAAAAAAGTGTTGTAGGTATAAAGACAGGTTTTACAAATATGGCTGGTGCTTGTTTAATTGCTAGGGCAAAAAAAGGGAAAAAAGATATTTTAATGGTTATGCTGAATGCAAATAATAGATGGGAAAATGCTAAAGCCATCGTTAAAATGACTTTAAAATAATCTATTTAGAGAGATTATCTAAAATATATCTTTCCAAATCTCTCTTACTTATCTCTTCTTTTATAGACTTTTCAAAAATTTCATCAATTTTTTTAGAATATTCCAAATAAGAGAAAAAAGGGAAGTGTAAATTCCAAGATTTTAAAATTAGCACCTTAGTAATAGAATCTCTCATCTTATCCATAAAAAAATTAAATCCTATAAATATAACTGCTGTAATAATCATGGCACCTAAAATAGAAATATGTGGATCAATTTTTGCTAGAGGCTTGTGTGTTAAAAGAGAAATTGGAATTAAAATACCTAAAACCAATCCTATATAAACAATATATGCTCTATGCAGAATTATTCTAAATCCTAATTTTGAAGGATCTACATACATACCCTCATTATATTGTCTATTAGCTACTAACAAATCTCTTAATAAAA
>JBBITK010000054.1:0-14883 GCA_037440805.1 Arcobacter sp.
TCATGAATTAAATATTTTTTAAATCTTTTAACAGTTTTGTGATATTTAGGGTGTAAAACTTTTCTTGTAACTAATACAGAAGCCGTTTTATCTCCAGATCTTTTTACCACTATACCTTGAATCTCTCTTTTATGTGTCATTTCATAGATCCTTAGTTAGCTTTTGCAGCAGTTATAGCAGTTTGAATTTTAGCAATATCTTTTTTTGCTACTCTTAATTCAGACGTATTTGTTAACTGCATAGTTTTTAGCTTAGCTTTTAATTCAAAAAGAAGCACCTTTTTCTCTTTCAATAACTCGTTTAACTCTGTTAAGCTTTTATCTTTTATATCAATATAATTCATTTTCGCTATCTCTTGTTACAATTTTAGTTTTAAAAGGTAGTTTGTGCATTGCTAAAGTTAAAGCTTCTCTTGCTAACTCTTCAGATACACCCGCCATCTCAAAACAAATTCTTCCAGGCTTAATGTTCATAACCCATTTGTCAACTGAACCTTTACCTTTACCCATCCTAGTTTCTAATGGTTTAGCAGTAAGTGGTTTGTCAGGGAATACCATAATCCAAACTTTTGCTTGTCTCTTAACCTTTCTAGTCATTGCAATTCTCGACGCTTCAATTTGTCTTGAATCTATTCTACCATGTTCAGTAGCTTTTATACCGATATCTCCGTATGCTAAAGAGTTTCCTCTTGAAGCAACACCTCTATTTCGGCCTTTCATCATTTTTCTGAATTTAGTTCTTTTAGGCATTAACATGACTATTTACCTCTTTTCTTTGCTGGTCTTCTTTTTGGTTTAGTATTGTTAGTCTCTTCAGCTTTTTCAGTTGGAATACCTTTTGCTAATACTTCACCTTTGAAAATCCAAACTTTAATTCCGATACAACCATAAGTTGTATGAGCTTCTGCAAATCCATAATCAATTCTAGCTCTTAAAGTATGTAAAGGAACTCTTCCCTCTAAATACCATTCAGTTCTAGCCATTTCTGCTCCACCTAATCTTCCAGATACAGAAACTTTAATACCTTTTGCTCCACCTTTTAATGCATTTTGCATAACTCTTTTCATAGCTCTTCTAAATGCAACCCTTCTTTCTAATTGTTGAGCAACATTTTCAGCAGATAATTGAGCAGAAAGTTGTGGTTTTCTCTCTTCTTTAATATTTACAGCTATCTCTTTTCCAACTAATTTAGATATTGCATCTTTTAGTTTTTCAACATCTGCACCTTTTTTACCAATAATGATACCAGGTCTAGCAGCAACAACTGTAACTCTTACTTTTTTAGCAGTTCTTTCTATTAAAGTTTGAGCTATTCCAGCGTAATATAACTCTTTTTTAACATATTTTCTGATTTTATCATCTTCAGCTACGCTTGCAGGCATAGTTTCAAATTTTGGAAACCATCTTGATTCCCAGTTTCTATTAATACCTAATCTTAAACCTATTGGATTAACTTTTTGACCCATTACTTATCTCCTTTTGCAGCAGCTACTTCAATCATAATATGTGCAGTTGGTTTATGCTTAGGTGAAGCTGAACCTCTAGCTCTTGGAGTAAATCTCTTAAGAACAGGACCTTTATCAACTCTAGCAGATGTAATAACTGCATTTTGTGCTTCTAACCCTGAATTAGCTACAGCTGAAGCTATAACTTTAGAGATAATTCCAGCAGCTTTATTTGGTGTAAATGCTAAACTTGCTATTGCATACTCTGCATTCATACCTTGAACTTCTCTAGCAATTAATCTTGCTTTTGTAGGAGAAAGTCTAATAAATTTTAATATTGCTTTACCCATTATTACGCCTTTCTTTGAACAGAACCTTTATGGCCCTTGAATGCTCTAGTTGGTGCGAATTCACCTAATTTATAACCAACATGGTTCTCAGTAACATTAACTGGAACGAAGTTTCTTCCATTGTGCACATTAAAAGTTAAACCAATCATATCTGGTAAAACTGTTGATCTTCTTGACCAAGTTTTAATTGGTTTTTTATCATTAGCTTCATTAGCTTTGATAACTTTTTTCATTAGGTGTGCGTCTACGAATGGACCTTTTTTTATCGATCTTGCCATCTTAAACCCTTACTTCTTTCTTCTTGAGATAATTAGTTTATCACTAGCTTTTTTCTTTCTAGTTTTGTAACCTTTAGTTGGAATACCCCATGGAGTAACAGGATGTCTACCAGAGTTAGTTTTACCTTCCCCTCCACCGTGTGGGTGATCAATAGGGTTCATCGCAGATCCCCTTGTTTGAGGTCTAATACCTAAATGTCTACTTCTACCAGCTTTACCAACTACCATATTTGCGAAATCTTCGTTACCAACAACACCAATTGTTGCTATACAAACACCAAGAATTTTTCTCATTTCACCTGATGGTAATCTTAAGATAACATATTTATCTTCTCTACCCATAATTTGAGCATATCCACCAGCTGATCTTGCTATTTGTCCACCTTTACCAGGTTTTAATTCTATATTGTGAACCATTGTTCCAACAGGAATATTAATTAACTTCATAGCATTACCAGGTAAAATATCTAATCCAGACTCAGCAGCAGCAACTTTGTCACCAACTTTTAATCCAGATGGTTGAAGAATATATCTTTTATCTCCATCAACATATGATACTAAACAAATTCTACAGTTTCTGTATGGATCGTACTCAATAGTAGATACAGTACCTTCTACACCGAATTTATTTCTTTTGAAATCAATAATTCTATATAATTTTTTAGCACCTGCTTCTTTGTGTCTAGATGTAATTCTACCGTTATTATTTCTTCCAGCTGCAGCTTTTACTCTTACAAGTAAAGATCTAACTGTTGGTTTAGAAGTAATTTCAGAAGTGTCCATAACAGACATAAATCTTCTTGCAGGAGTTATAGGTCTAAATTTTTTAATTGCCATCATTTACTCCTTAAGCTGATAGGTTCGCTATTGCAGCGCCCTCTGGTAATGTTACATAGAATTTTTTAAAGTCAGCTCTTTTTCCAGCTCTACCTTTAAATCTTTTTACTTTACCATCTTGTCTTAAAGAATTAACTTTTGATGGAGTAACACCAAAGTATTCTTTAAATACTTCTTTTAAACCATTTTTTGTCATTCTTGGACTAGTTTGTACAACTATCACACCATTTTCTTGAAGCTCGATAGTTTTTTCTGTATATAATATTGCTTTTATATCTGTAATATCTGCCATCTTAAGCCTCTTTTGTTAATGCGTCAAATACTGATTTTTCAATTAGTACTGAATGGTATGCAGCAATTAAATAAGCGTTAACTTCTTGCTTCTCAACCATATAACAGTTTTTAATATTTCTGAATGCTAAATATGTTTTCTCATCAACTGTATCACATACAATTAATGTATCTCTTTTATTTAACTTATTTAAAACTGCAACTGCCTCTTTTGTTTTACCTGACTCAACTTTAATTGAATCAACAACAAATAACGAACCATTATTAGCTTGTGCATTGATAGCATATCTTAATGCTAAAGCTTTTTGTTTTTTATTTATTTTTTGGTTATAGTTTCTTTTAGTTGGACCAAATACTTGTCCCCCACCAACGAATAATGGTGATCTTTTAGAACCCCATCTAGCTGCACCAGAACCTTTTTGAGCTTTAGGTTTTTTACCACCACCGCTAACTTCTGTTCTATTTTTAACTCTAGCTGTATTTGCTCTTAAACCTGCTAAATAAGATTTAACATACAAATATAAGTTATGAGAGTTAATACCTTCAAAACTTTCTGGTAAAGTTACTTCACCATTGTTTTCAAATTTTTGATTTAATACTATTGCTTTACTCATTTAGCAACCCTTACTCTTCCTAATGAACCATTTGCACCTGATACAGAACCTTTTAATACTAAAATTCCGCTTTCAGCATCAAATGAAATAACATCATTTTTTACAGATACATTTGTATTTCCGTAGTGTCCTGGCATTTTTTTACCTCTTTGAACTCTTCCTGGCCATTCTCTGTTACCAATAGAACCTGTTCTATTTCCCATTCTATGTCCGTGAGATGCTCTACCACCTGCGAAGTTCCATCTTTTAACAACACCAGAGAAACCTCTACCTTTTGTTTTAAATGTAGATCTTACAACTTGTGCTTCTGATAAAACAGACACATCTAAATCACCAGCTTCAGTATTTGCTACAGTTACTGTTGCAAATCTATTAAACTCTTTAGATAAGTTATATTTTTTTTGTTGACCTTCGATAGCTTTGTTAAACTTTTTACCATTGCTATAAGATACAAGTGCTACACCATCAGTTACATCGCATACTTTAGTATCAAGAACTTTTAAAAGTGTAACAGCTGTACTTGGAACAGAAATTGTTCTACTCATACCGATTTTTTGAACTATAAATTCCATATTGTATTACCTTTCTTTTTATTCTTGACCCATAGATCTTACTTCAACATCAACTTCTGGAGCTAAGTCAAGTTTCATTAATGAATCTACAGTATCTGGAGTTGCCGCAATGATATCAATCATTCTTGAATGAACTCTGATTTCAAATTGCTCTCTTGAATCCTTATTTACGTGAGGACCTTTTATAACTGTATATCTTCTGATTCTTGTTGGAAGAGGAATTGGACCTCTCAAATCAGCACCAGTTCTTTTAACAGCTTCAACAATAGAAGCAACACTTCTGTCTAAAACTCTATGATCGTAAGCTTTAAGCTTTAATCTAATTTTTTCCATTTTTTTCCTTTAAAGAACTCGTTAGATACGTAAAAAACGCTCTAACCACATAATAGTGGACGCGGATTATAACTTAATATATGTTAAATGTCAAGTATAATGGGCTTTCTAGTTTTTTTTTATTGATTTAATTTCCTTTTTAAAAGGACAATAACTTCATTTTAGGATTATATTAAGTTTTTTCTTACTTTAAGAGTTATACGAAAATTAAATAAATTTTTACAAAAATATGCTATTATTTCCCTCTTTTAAAATAGACAGGTGGTCGAGTGGTCGAAGGCGCTCGCCTGGAACGCGAGTAGGTGTAACAGCCTCGAGGGTTCAAATCCCTTCCTGTCTGCCATAATTACCATTAAAAAATCAAAAAACAAATGTAAATATTATAAATTTTAAGTAAGATTTGATGAAATAAAGTATTTATTAGATAGGTTACTCCTATCTAATTTTTGTTTTAGAAGAAATAAGAGTTTACTTATTTCTTAGTTTATTTAATTTTTATTTTATTTAAAGCTTCAAAAATTTTGATTGTATTTACTTCTAATTCTTTAGCCTTTTCGTTTAATACATCATTTTTAGGTTTTGAAGCATTTGTATCAATTAAATTTTGAAGATTATTATTTAAAGCATCACTTAATTGTTTTATACTTTCAAGAACTGTTTTATTATCTCCATACTCTTGCGTATATTGATTTATCCAATTTTCTATTTTATTATCTTTAGTTATGTTAAATCTTTCATATTTCCCTAAATTAGAAAATACTTTATCTTTACCATTCAATATATCTACTTTTAATTGAGCAGTGTCATAAACCAAATCAATGTCACTTACCATATTTATAGATTCTTTCAAAAAGGACGCTCTTGAAGCAGCTGTTACAAGTGAATTTGACATAGAAGCTATATTTTGAGACATATCTGAAATCTCTTCTGCTACTTGTGCATTTTTTTGAGTTGCTTGATCTAACATATTTATTGCATCATTTATTTGCACTATTCCTTTTTCTTGTTCTTTTGATGCTGTCGCAACTTCATTTATTATCTGAATTGTATTTGAGATATTTGAATTTAATTCTCTATATCCAGCAATCATATCATCTGATATATCTTTACCTTGATTTGCTTTATTTGCAGCTTGTTCAACAATATGCTTAATCTCTTTTGCAGCTTCTGCACTTCTTGAAGCCAAATTTCTTACTTCTTGAGCAACAACTGCAAATCCTTTTCCAGCTTCACCAGCTGTTGCTGCTTCTACTGCTGCATTTAACGATAATATATTTGTTTGGAAAGCTATTTGATCAATTACTTCAATAGCTTCATTTATTGAACTTACTTGTTTATTTATATCATCCATGGAAACAGCTGTTCTATTAGCAAGTTCTAAACCATTTTGTGCAGATGTACTTAAATTTTGAGCTAACTGAGACATTTTATATGTTGACTGCGTATTAGACTGAATTGTTGATGTTATCTCTTCCAAAGCAGCCGCTGTTTCTTCTAATGAAGATGCTTGTTGATTTGATGATATTGACAAATTTCTTGAAGCATTAGATAATATATTCGTATTTTCATTTAGACTATTACCTGTATTCATAACCATAGCTAAAACTTCTGAAGTATTATTTCCAACTAATTTTATTCCTGATGTCAATGAAGCTAAATTTCCATAAATTCCACTATCATCCATTTTTGCATCATATTTTGATTCTGCATATAATCTTAAAGTATCATTTATTTTATCCAAAGTGTTTTTTGTACTTAAAATCATTGAATTTAATTTATTTTTCAAATCTTCAACATGTACATTTGAAGCATTACTTTCAACTTGATACACATAAAAACCATTTTTTGTTTTTTCTAAAACATCATTTACTTCTTCAATAACAATAGCGTCTTGTTTTAGCCCTTCTCTCATTTTATACATATACATATTAAATAGAGTTGCAACTTCTCCTAACTCATCTTTAGACTCAATAGCTAAATCAATATTTGGATCATTTGATTTCAGTAAATTTTCAAAACCTTCTTTTAGTTTATTAATTGGATTTGTAGCTTTTTTTACTATCCAATAAATTAATGCTATAGTTATTAATGTTAAAACTGTAGAAACCATTAAAATTTCTATTGTCAAAGAGAATATCTCTTTATCTGACTCATTTAAAGAGAATGTTAGATCCATAATACCAATTACATCTCCCTCTTGTTGATTAGCATGACAAGCAATACATTCAGCAGTAGCTATCATTGGTTTAATCATTCTTAGAGTATGTACATCACTATTTTTTGATTCCAAAATTTGAGACTCTTTTGTTTCAAAAGATTTTAATATATCTTTGTCTGTAGTAAACTTACTATTTTCTGAAGGGAATAATTCTAATAATCCTTTACTTTTTGCAACTGTTAAGTTACTAACTCCTTTTATATTTCTAGCCTCTTCTTCAGCCTTTGCAATTTGAGTTGGATCTCCAGTATTCATAGCATTTCGTAAACTCTGAAACATCGCTGAATTTAACATTTCAAGATTTTCTTTTGTTTTTGCTATAGAATTTTCACTAACTTTAGAAGTAGTTGAATAGGTTACTGCCAAACCACTTATAATCATTAATGCAAATAAAGGAATAATAATTTTATTACTCACTTTTTTTATTATTAATTCTAGCATTTGCCTTCCTTTTTTGTTTAAGTGTAATTATTATATAATGAAATTTATTTATTAAAAATAAATTTCTCAAATTTTTTACAACAAAGAGCAAATATAATGATTGTAGGACTTATAGGCAAAATAATTAAAAAAGAGCCAACATTATTAAACATTAATGTAAATGGAATTATATATGAAGTTTTTGTATCTTTAAATTGTAGTTCAAAAATTATTTCAGATGAAATAAAATTGGAAATAACACATATAATTAGAGAAGACTCTCAAACTTTATATGGATTTTTAGATTCAAATGAAAAAAAACTATTTGATAGAGTTTTAAAAATAAATGGAGTCGGACCAAAAGTTGCATTAGCAATTTGTTCCACATTTACTCCAAACTCTTTTGCTCAAATAATAAGTGAGAATGATGTATCTATGCTAAAAAGAGTTCCAGGTATTGGACCAAAAGGTGCAGGAAGAATTTTAGTTGAATTATCTGGTTTTGTAATAGATACTCACGGTGACGCAACAGAACATTCATCAAATAGTTCCCTTGAAGCATCATTGGCATTGGAATCTTTAGGATTTAAAAAAGATGAAATTTCTAAAGTATTAAAAGGTTGTACAAGTAGTAACACCAGTGATTTGGTTAGAGAAGCATTAAAAAAATTACAGAAATAAATTAAAAAAAGGAAAATTGATGAAAATTGCTATAGTTTTTGGTGGAATTAGTTTTGAACACGAAATTTCAATAGTTAGTTCAATAGCTATGAAAGATGTTTTAAAAGATGAATTAATATACCTATTTTTAGACTCTTCAAGGGATATGTACCATATTCCAACAGATATTATAAAATCAAAACTTTTTAGTTCAGGTGAATACAAAAAATTTGATAAAGTATATTTTCAAAAGGGTGGTTTTTACAAAAAAGGTGGACTTTTTGCTAAAGAGAAAAATATAGATTTTGATGTAGTTCTAAACTTATCTCACGGTGGAGATGGTGAAGATGGTATTTTATCTTCTGTTTTAGATTTTTACTCTATTCCTTTTATAGCACCAAGAACTGAAGCTTGTGTTGTTAGCTCTAATAAATTTTTAACAAAGGGTTATGCACAAAGTGTAAATGTAAATACTGTTGATTATAAATATTACACAAAGGGTCAAAAAGTTGAAGTTGAACAATTTCCTGTAATTTTAAAACCTGTAAAATTAGGAAGCTCTATTGGAGTGTGTATTGTAAAATCTCAAGAAGATTTAGAATATGCCTTAGATGTTGCCTATGAATTTGATAATGCAATAATTATTGAACCATTCATAAGTGGTGTAAAAGAATACAATTTAGCGGGAACAAAAATCAATGGAGAGTTTAAATTTTCAATAATTGAAGAACCTCAAAAAGCTGAATTTTTAGATTTTGATAAAAAATATTTAGATTTTTCAAGAACTTCAAAAGCTATGGCTGTTGATTTAGGTGAAAAATTAAACAATGAAATCAAAGAGTCTTTCAAAAGAATCTATAACACTTTATTTGAAGGTTCTATTATTAGATGCGATTTTTTCGTTATAAATGATGAAGTTTATCTAAATGAAATAAACTCTATTCCAGGTTCTATGGCAAACTATCTATTTGAAGATTTTCCAACTCTGTTTAGTGATGTTGCAAAAACTCTTCCAAAAAGAAAACATATTCCAATAAATTATGAGTATGTAAATAAAATCCAAGCAAGTAAAGGGAAATAATTGGCTTCCAAAAGTTTAGTAGTTGATGATAAAAGTTTTGAAATCTCTTATGAACTTATAAATCCAACCGCACAAAAAGATATTGTTTTTTTACATGGTTGGGGTTCAAACAAAGATATTATGAAAAAAGTTTTTTCAAATTATCTTCCTGAGTTTAGGCATATTTATATAGATATGCCAGGTTTTGGTAAAAGTAGTAATGATTATATTTTGAGAACAGATGATTATGTAAAAATTATTGATTGTTTTTTAAATACTATTTACTCTTCAAAAGATATTATAGTTGGTCACTCTTACGGAGGAAAAGTTGCTACTTTATTAAATCCTTCCACTTTAGTTTTACTAAGTAGTGCTGGGATTTTGGAAGAGAAACCATTTGATGTGAAAATAAAAATAATCTTTGCAAAAATATTTAATAAAATTGGTCTTAGAAACATCACAAAAAGATTTAGAAGTGCTGATGTAAATCAAATGAGTGAAAATATGTATGCTACTTTTAAAAATGTTGTAAATGAAGATTTTTCAAATCATTTTCAAAATTTCCAAAACAATGCTTTGATTTTTTGGGGAGAAAAAGATAGTGCTACTTCACTCTCTTCTGGTAAAAAAATATCCTCTTTGATAAAAAATTCAACTTTTAAATCATATGATGGAGACCATTACTTTTTTGCACATTATGCTAAAGATATAAGTGAGAATATAAAAAATGCAATACTTTAATACTCTAACACACATACTTTTAATTTTGAGTTTAGGTTGGTATTTGATTACCAATCTTCAATGGTACAACTATAAATTAGAGAGAGTTGTTCTAAAACACCATAAGTGGCAATGGCATTTAATCTATTTTGTTTTACCAATAGTTTTATTTTATATTATTCCCACAAATTTTTATGGTGTTTATTTTTATCCAATATTTTTACCTATGATCTATTTATGGAATAAAAAATTAGATAGACCTGTGGTTTTGACTTCTAGGGTAAAGAGATTTTTTGGAATATTAATATTTGTAACTTTAAGTATGAGTGCTTTATGTTTAAGTTCACAAAGTTGTAATAGTGGATTTGTTTTTATACCTCTGATTTTAACATATTTAATTTCAACTGCTTTAGAAAAAATATTTTTTCTATCATTCAAACACAAGGCAAAAAAAAGATTTCAATCTATTCCAGCATTAAGAACTGTTGCTATCACGGCTTCTTATGGAAAAACTTCTATGAAAAACTTTTTATATCATGTTTTAAAAAGCAAATATAAGGTTTATAAAACTCCTAGATCTGTAAATACAATTGGTGGTATTGTTTTGGATGTAAATAAAGATTTACCTTTAGACACTCAAATATATATTGCAGAAGCAGGAGCTAGACAAAAGGGAGATATTGAAGAAATCTCAAAATTCTTAGAGCCTCAAATATGTGTAATAGGAAGTGTTGGTGAACAACATATTGAATATTTTAAAACTCTTGATAATATCATTCATACAAAAATGGAAATTCTAAAATCTCCAAAAATGGAGATGGGATTTGTACACGATTCAGTACCAATAAAAGATTATGAAACCATTACAAAATTTCCAAAAAATTTACATATAGAAAAAAGTGATTTAAATGGAATCTCTTTTGAAATAGAGATAAATGGAAAAATAGAAAAATTCCACGCACCAATTTTGGGAAGCTTTAATGCTATAAATTTAACAGCTGTAATACTTGTGGCAAATCGTTTGGGAATGAGTATAAATGAGATAAAAAAAGCGTTAGAAACTCTTCCTCAAGTGGAACATAGACTTCAAAAAATTGAAGCAAATGGAAAGATAATTATAGATGATTCATTTAATGGAAATTTTGAAGGTATGATGGAAGCTATTAACATTTGCTCAACTTACAAAGAGGGAAGAAAAATTATAATAACTCCTGGTTTAGTTGAATCAACAGATGAAGCAAATATCTTAATAGCTAAACAAATTGATGAAAATTTTGATTTTGTAATTTTAACAGGAAGTTTAAATACTCAAATTTTAAGCTCAAATATCGATAAAAACAAAGTTTATATATTAAAAGACAAATCATTAATGCAAAAAATATTAGCAGAAACTACAACTTATAAAGATTTAATTTTATTTGCAAATGACGCACCAAATTTCATTTAGGAGATAATATGGAACATTTATACGCACCTTGGAGATACGCTTATGTAAGCGAAGAAAAAATTGAAGGGTGCGTATTTTGTCACATATCAAAAAATCTAAATGATGAAAAACTTCAAGTGCTTTTTAGTGATGAAAAATGTTATGTTGTTATGAATAAATATCCCTATTCTCCAGCACATTTAATGGTAATTCCACATTTTCATACTGATAAAATAGAAGATTTATCACTAGATATTTGGCAAACAATGAGCCTTAGAATAAAACAAGCTGTAAAAATGCTAAAAGAAGTTTTACCTTGTGAAGGTGTAAATATTGGAATGAATTTAGGTAAAGCAGCAGGTGCAGGAATTGAACAACATGTCCATTATCATGCACTTCCTAGATGGATAGGTGATACAAATTTTATTTCAACTATTGGTGGAGTTAGGGTTTATCCAGCTGATTTTGAAGAGATTTTTAAAAAACTTAAAAACAATGCTTCAAAATATTTTATAGAAGAGCAAGAACCTATTTAAGATTTTTGCATCTCTTTAATTAAAGCTTCCAATTCTTGCTCTCCCAAAACTTCATTTGAGTCTATATTTTTTGCACTCGGTGCAATATTGAAACGACTTTTATCAATATTATTTTTTTCACAAACAAAATTTACAACTCTCTCTATTTTTTGTCTATGTAAATCTTGATGTTGCAAAAGTCCCAATATATTAGAAATTCTACTTTTTATCTTATTTTTATCATAAACATCAACATTTAGATTAGCTAAAATTTTTTCAATTTCTTCTGTATCTTGATAAATAAGTTCTGCATTATTTTCTGATTCTTTTATTACTTCGCATAATTCATTTATCAATTCTTCATACTTCATATCTAACCTTTTGATGTATTTATCGATATAGTTTAGCTTATATTTCCTTAATTAATTTTGATTATTAATGAATTATTTCTGAAATTACTTCAGTTGCATAAGAGCCTTTTGGAAGATAAAATTGTAACTCCATCCAATTTTTTTCCTCTTTATAATTACTCTCTATGTTTTCAGGAAAAATCCACGCAAATCTTCTAGCACCATCCTCTTTTGTATTTTCATCAAAATCTTTTTCTATTTCATAGGACAAATCAATAGATTTTTTAACTCTATTCCCACTTAATAATCCTGTTGGAACTCTATCTCTATTGAAGAATTTTTCCGATTCCTCTTCTAAATCTTCTATATTAAAAATTTTTCCATAAGGGTAGTGAGAAAATAAATCACCTGTCATAACTTTGAAAGGGTGTTTTTGTTTTTTCATTCTTTTCACAACATCAAGTGGTAAATTAATTTTTTGATAAATTTCATTTGGTTCAAAGGCATCAATTAATTTTGATATTTCTATTCTTTTTGATAACCAACTATTAAAAAGATAACTTTGATAAGCATTAATATACATCTGTCTTAAATTTCTTCTAGGCTCTCTTAATTTCCCATCAATAATCTCTTTACCTTTTTTGTAATTATCACCCTCAATTCCAAATCTTTGAAATCCAAAATAGTTAGGAATACCATAAGTTACTATTTGCCCTAAAACTTGCTCAATTTTTCTAGCATCCACAAGGTTTACTCTTTTTAATCTTACAAAAAATTTATTACCTTTTAAATGCCCTACTTTGATTTTATTATCATGATATGTCATTTCAAGAAATTTGATATTTGGGTGTTCAAAAGATTTTAAAGCCTCTTCATATTTTTTGTGAATCGAAATATGTTGAATCGTCATCGCATTTTTATCTTTTAATCCCGCATAACCAAAATCTCTCGTGCTACAATTTAAATATTTAGCCAAAATTTCAATAGCATCCCAAGTTGCTAAATCCTTTTTTCTCATCTTCAAAACTAAATGCTCACCTATTCCTGAAAATTCATAAAGTGGCTCTTCTGTAACCACAAAATCATCCTTAGATTGTTTGAATAAAACATCTATTTTTGAGTGATTTAAATATCTTTGTAACTGTTCCAATTTTTTTCCTTAATTTATATATTTTTAAAAATGATGATTTTTATATTTATGTCTATATTCACCCTCTTTTGCTTGGGCAAATATATTCAGTTTTATTTTATGTTTTTTTGCAATTTTTTCTATCTTTTTTCTATTTTTTTCTTCAAATGAGAAAAGGACTTCGTACTCTTCTCCAGAAAGACCAATTTCTTCCTTTATCTCTTCAAAAAAATCAAATCCAACTAAACTAGCCTTCGATAATCTTTGAAGTTCAAAAAACAATCCATCAGAAATATCCAATGCAGAGTTTATAAAAGGAGAAATTTCATAAAAAAACTCTGGATTTAACTTTGGTTTTATAAATTTAGACTTTGTAGAAATCTTTTCACCTGCAAAAAGCCTTTCCAAATCAGCTTTACAACTTCCTAAATCTCCTGTATAACAAAGTAAATCCCCTTTTTTTACACCATTTCTATAAATAGGATTTGATGTTTTTGATATGATGGTAACTGAAATATCCAATTTTTCATTACTTATTGTATCTCCACCAATAATCTCTATTCCAAATTTTTTTGATGCTTTTTTAAAACCTTTTGCCAACTCTTTTAAATCTTCTTGAGTATAACTACTAGGAATTGCAACACTTAAAAGTGCATAAAGAGGTTTTGCATTCATTACTATTGCATCGGAAATATTCACAATCATAGATTTATATGCTATTTGTTTTAGACTCATCCACTCTTTTTTAAAATGTACATTTTCAAAAAAAGCATCCATTGAGTAAACAAATCCATCTATAAAAGCACCATCATCACCAATAAATTTACTATTTGCAAACTGTTTTATAAAAAA
This sequence comes from Arcobacter sp., assembly GCA_037440805.1. Lineage (GTDB taxonomy): Bacteria > Campylobacterota > Campylobacteria > Campylobacterales > Arcobacteraceae > Aliarcobacter. The sequence goes on from JBBITK010000054.1 coordinate 14,070, forward strand.
ATCTTCTTTATTCATAATTAGATTATATCAAAGATGAACATAATATAAAGTGTGTAATTTTGGTAATTTTTTAAATAAGACAATATATATCCTATTTATTTTTAAAAAAATATAGTATAATTTTGGGAATTTAAATTAAATTAGGAGAATATTATGCCAAAAATTAACAAATATGTTGATATTGATACTGTTGAAAGAGAAGCAAAAAAAGATTTAATAGATAGACACTCACCATTCATTCACTGTGCATCTACTGCAAAAAAAGGTGAGCCTTTTGAAGTAACAGTTAAAATGGGAAATGAATATACTCATCCAGATGATTTTGATCACTATATTGAGTCTGTTTCTTTATTTAATGGAGATGTTTTATTAGCAAAAGCTACTTATGTTCCAGGAACATTAGGAAATGTTAAAGCTCATAACACAACTACATTTACAATCATCCCAACTGGTTCAAAATTAAACTTAGTTGCTCATGGTTACTGTACTAAACATGGTATTTGGGAAGGTACGCCTGTTACTGTTGAAGTTGCTGAATAAGCTCTAAGCACTACTATATCGAAAAGGCAAGAGGTTTTTATCTCTTGCCTTTTTTATGCTTTATACAGTTTTTATACAGTTATTTTAAAAAGCGTATAATTCTGTATAAAATTTCTAATTGATTTTAACTCCATAAATTTTATTCATTTCAAGATAATGTTCAATTGTCCCCTTGCCTAATTTAGTATTGTAGTGAAGCTTCCAATAGGCAGCTCTTTCTTCAATAGTTTCAGGAATCGGATCTCCTTTTAGCCAATATAACATTCTTGTAAAT
>JBBITK010000055.1:0-14715 GCA_037440805.1 Arcobacter sp.
GATGACATATCAAGGTGATTTTTCAAATCTTTTGCAAGGACTATCTCTTTACATCCATTTTGAATTGCCGATTCTTTGTATTTTTCATTTTGCTTTGAAACTACAAAAACAGCACTTTCATCTGCCTCTTTTGAATTATCTGTATATACTTTATTGTTTATGATTAGTTGCAATGTTTTTCTCTTCTAATTTTTTATATAATTTTTCAATCTCTTTATCATAGGTAAAATACTCATTGAATCCATCTAAATATGAATATGCAGTTGAACTAAAATCATTTTCTATCAAATTTGATACAAAATCATAAAAATCATCTTTACTTTCAATGGCAACTTTAGTAGAAAACATTATATCTTCAAATGCAACTCTAAATGAACCTCTACTTTGAACCAATTTTTTAAAATCTTCATATTTAATTGCATCTAAAGATTCTATTGTTGAAACACTAAGTTCTTTTAAAATCTGCATCATTTTATCAATATCACCATCATAAGCTTCAATAACATCTTCCACATATTTTATAGCTTCATCTAAATCATCTTTTTTAAGAACTGTAAAATAGTCATATAAAGATTGTGCTTTATCTTCATCCTCCATAGCAATATCACAAAATATTGCATAAAGTGGATACTCTTTATTATTGGGAAAAGCTGAAATTAATTGTGAATATGCAAATAAAGCTTTGTCATATTCCCTTTGTGAAAAATAGACATTTGCTTCATTCAATAATCTACTTTCATTTATCATTCTTACAATTCCTCTAATCTATTTTCCATACCATGTGGTACATTTATAATTTCTAAATCTGGATGAATAGCAGATTTCAACTCTTTTTCAACCACATATTTTAAGGTACTACCACTTGCACTACAACCTACACAAGCACCTTGTAGTTGAACAAAAACCTTAGCATTTTTTATATCTAAAAGTTTAATAGCACCACCATCTCTTGCTAACATTGGAGAAATCTTTTTTTCAATAATAGTATTTACAGGTAATTGTAAATCTTCATCGGAAAATGGCATCATATTATTTTACCTCTTTTGCTTTTTTCTTAACAATAATTATTCCAATAGCAGTTATAGCTAATATAACTCCTATTGTTGAAAATATAAAATCTAAAGTTACAGGTTGTTCAAACATATTTTTCCTATTTTAAAACATCTTCACATCTAACACAAAGAGTCTCTTCCTCTTTTGAGTTATATTTCCAACATCTTGGACACTTATGCTCAGTTGATTTATAAACTTCAAAAATATTTTCCTCAATTTGGAAACTTCCAAGTTTTTCACCAGTTTGTTTCTCTTTTGTCACACTACTTACCAATAACCAATCACTTGCTTCAACTTCATCTAAAGCCAACAAATCTTCACAATTTGTATAAAGACTTAACTCTAAAGTTGATTTTATAATCTTTTCTTTACTTAAAGAGTCTTTGATTTCAGAGAATTTTTCTTTGATTGACAATAAAATCTCTTCATTAATTGTAGATTCAACATCTGGTAATTCTATTGTTCTAAAATCAAAAATATCTTTACAATCACCTTTTATACAAGATGGAGCATAATCAAAAATTTCATCCATTGTATAAGTTAAAATTGGTGCTAAAGTTGAAATTAATTTTTTAGCAATTAATGCCATAGCACTTTGGCTTCCAAGTCTATGAATATCATTTTTACTATCGCAATATAATCTGTCTTTACAAACATCAAGATAAATTCCAGATAGATCCACAACCAAAAAGTTATTTAGCTTATTTAAACCTTTTGAGAATTCATAAGCATTAAATGCAGCATCAATTTCATCGAATACTTTTTTAGCTTTTGACATTATCCATTTATCAAGTGGACCCATTTTAGAAACATCTAAAATCTCTTCTAATCCATCAATATTTGCAAGTAAAAATCTAGCTGTATTTCTGATTTTTCTATATAATTCACCATTTTGTTTTAAGATGTTATCAGAGATTTTTAAATCACTTTGATAATCACTCATTGCAACCCAAAGTCTTAAAATTTCACTTCCATACTCTTTTAAAACCTTATCAGGAGCTACTACATTTCCTTTTGATTTTGACATTTTTTCACCTTTTTCATCCACTGTGAATCCATGTGTCAAAATCGATTTATAAGGTGCAACTTCACTTGAAGATAGTGTTGTTAAAAGTGAAGATTGGAACCAACCTCTATGTTGGTCACTTCCTTCTAAATACATATCAGCAGGGAAAGTTCCAGCATCATAATTTCTACTTCTTAAAACTGCATTTTGAGTTGAACCACTATCAAACCAAACATCTAAAATATCCAATGTTTTTTCTAAATCATCAGGATTTAATCCACTTCCTGGATATAAAAGTTCTGAAATTTCCAAATCATACCAAGCATCACAACCTTTTTGTTCAAAAATCATAGCTGTATAATTTAAAACTTTTTCATCAAAAATGATTTCATCAGTCTTTTTATTTCTAAAGAATGCAATTGGAACTCCCCAATCTCTTTGTCTTGAGATACACCAATCAGGTCTTCCTTCCAACATAGCTTTTAATCTATTTCTTCCCCACTCAGGATAGAATTTAAGATTTTCTACAACTTCTAAAGCATTTTCTCTTAGAGTATTGTTTTTATTTCCATATTTATCATCAATAGAGATAAACCACTGTTTTGTTGCTCTAAAAATAATAGGTGTATGAGTTCTCCAACAGTGTGGATATGAGTGTCTAATATCAACTCTTTTTAATAAAGCACTTCCAAGCTCTTCTAAAATTAAATCATTTGCTTTAAATACATTTAATCCTAAATATTTATCTGTATCTCTAAATAATTTTTCTCTAATTATCGTTTCATCATATTTTCCAAAAGCATCAACAGGCATAATTACATCAAGATTATAAACTAAACCTATTTTGTAGTCATCCTCTCCATGTCCAGGTGCAGTGTGAACTGCTCCCGTTCCTGAATCCATCATAACATGATCACCTAAAACAATTTTAGAAGTTCTTCCATTTAATGGATTTATAGCATTTGTATTCTCTAAATCTTTTGGATTGATAGTTTCAACAACCTCTCCACTAATTACACCACTTTCAACTAAAGAGTTGTATAACTTTTTAGCTACGATATATTTATCAGCAGTTTTTACATACTCTTCTTCACCATTTAGTGAAATTCCAGTATTTGCTGGAAGTGTCCAAGGTGTCGTAGTCCAAATAACAATACTTGCATCAATATTTTCATGTTTAAATGCTACATAAATAGATGGTGAAGTTTTATCTTCATACTCCACTTCAGCTTCAGCAAGTGCCGTTTGTGCAGCCCATGACCAATAAACAGGTTTACTTCTTTGAATTAATAACCCTTGTTTTGCAATAGCACATAATTCTCTATAAATATTTGCTTCAAATTTAAAATCCATAGTTAAATAAGGATTTTCCCAATCACCTATAACTCCAAGTTGTTTAAATTCTTCCCTTTGAATATCCACAAATTTAGAAGCATGTTCTCTACATAATTCTCTAATTTTAGATTTTGCTAACTCTTTTTTCTTAGTGCTTCCTATTTTTTCTTCAACTTTTTGCTCAATAGGTAAACCATGGCAATCCCAACCTGGGGTAAATCTTACAGATTTACCATTAAAATAGTGGAACTTAACAATTATATCTTTTAGTATTTTATTTAAAGCATGACCAATATGAATATTCCCATTTGCATAAGGTGGTCCATCATGAAGTGTAAAAGATGGAGAATCAACTCTATTTTGTTTCATTCTTTCATAAACTTTTTCTTCATTCCATCTTTTATATCTTTGAGGTTCATTTTGTGGAAGATTTCCTCTCATTGGGAAATCAGTCTTTGGTAGTAGTAAACTATCTTTATAATCCATTTGTTTATACCTTTTTCTATTTTAAATATTTACTTTTTTTTATTAAGATATTTGATTGTATCTAAAATTTTGTTAAAAAATATATAGTGATTTTATCCTTTAATGTTACTAATCTATATATTATATTAACTAATTTACAAAAATCTTTAGGGTACTTTAGAAAAATTACAATATTTATATGATAGAATTTCCCACATAATTCACAATACATAGGAACTATAAGATGAACGAAAAACATTATGAAGTGGTAATTGTTGGTGGGGGAATTTCTGGAGCAGCTCTATTTTTTGAGTTAGCAAAATATTCAGATGTAAACTCTATTGGTTTATTAGAAAAATATGAAGACCTTGCAACATTAAATTCAAAAGGTACAAGTAACTCTCAAACTATCCATGTTGGAGATATAGAAACTAACTATACTTTTGATAAAGCTAAAATAACAAAAAGAACAGCAAAAATGATTGAAAAGTTCTGTTTGGCATATAATTTACAAGATAAAATTATGTTTAAGCACCAAAAGATGGCACTAGGTGTTGGAGAAAAAGAAGTTCAGTTTATTACTGACAGATATAATAAATTTAAAGAAATTTTCCCTTACTTAGAACTATGGGACAAAGAAGCTTTAAGAGAAAAAGAGCCTTTATTAGTTTATGCAGATAAAGAAAGAACAAAAGATAGACCAGAACCAATAGTTGCTATGGGAACAAATGACCAATATACAACTGTTGATTTTGGAGAAATGACAAAAGAATTGGTAAAAGCTGGAAAAGCTGCTGATCCTTCTAAAACAACAGATGTTTTCTTTAATTCTGAAGTAGAAGAAATAGAGAAAATTGGTAGCAAATTTAAATTAACAACTGTAAATGGTACTGTTTATACAGCAGATTTCGTTGTTGTTGATGCTGGAGCTCACTCATTATTCTTAGCACACAAAATGGGATATGGAAAACACATGGGTTCTTTATCTATGGCTGGTTCATTCTATATTACAAATGGAACTTACTTAAATGGAAAAGTTTATATGGTACAAAATGACAAATTACCATTTGCTGCACTTCATGGGGATCCAGATATTTTAGAAAATGGAAAAACAAGATTTGGACCAACAGCACTTGCATTATTAGTTCTTGAAAGATACAAAGGTGGAAAATCATTCTTCCAATGTCTAAAAACTATGAATTTTGATGGAAGTATTTTAAAAATCTTCTGGGATTTATTAAAAGATTCTGATATTAGAAATTATGTATTTAAAAACTTCTTATTTGAAGTTCCAGGTATAAATAAAGGTCTATTTGTAAAAGATGCTAGAAAAATTGTTCCATCTTTAAGCGTAGATGATATTGAATATGCAAAAGGATTTGGAGGAGTTAGACCTCAAGTTTTAAATAAAACAGAGAAAAAATTAATGCTAGGAGAAGCTTCTATTACTGAATTAGAAGGAATTATCTTTAACATGACTCCATCTCCTGGTGCAACTTCTTGTTTAGGAAATGCAGAAAGAGATATCAAAAAAGTTTGTGCTCACTTAGGTAAAACATTCTATGAAGAGCAATTCTTAGCTGATTATACTGACGATAAATAATTTTAAGAAATGAGAGTTTAAAACTCTCATTTTTATTTCAACCTTTTTATTCACATACACCTTTACCTATAACTTTTTCCAAGGATTTTAATTATGTTTGACAATATCTTTAATCATAAAGATATGATTGTTTTACAAAGTTTATTAAAAAAACACAATAAAACTATCACAACTGCTGAATCTTGTACTGGAGGATTAGTAGCATCCTTAATTACAGAAATTTCTGGTTCATCTGAAATATTTAATGGAGCTATTATTACTTATTCCAATAAAATAAAAAATCAAGAATTAAATGTAAAAAATGAAATTCTAGAAGAGTTTGGAGCGGTTAGTATTGAAGTAGTAAATGAGATGTTAAATGGTGTAATCAAAAAATTTGAAGCAAATTATGCCATTGCCATTTCTGGAATTGCTGGTCCCAATGGCGGAACAAATATGAAACCTGTTGGAACTGTTGTTATTGGTATTAGCGATAATATCGATAATTTTATAGAAATATTTCACTTTAAAGGTTCAAGAAAAGAGGTACAAATACAAGCTGCAAAAACAGCTTTACAAAAATTTTTAAATATTTTACAAAAAACTCTTGACAAATAGTTTTTTTTTAAATATAATTCCACTCCAATTTGATTAAAACTCAAGTTGAAACCAAAAATGACTTGTTAGCTCAGCCGGTAGAGCATCTCACTTTTAATGAGGGGGCCGATGGTTCGAATCCATCACAGGTCACATTTTTTATATTAATGTTTATTATTTTGGCCCCTTCATCTAACGGTTAGGATTCCAGGTTTTCATCCTGGCCACAGGGGTTCGAATCCCCTAGGGGTCACCAGACTAAAGGTCAAATGTAAACATTAATTGGTCGATTAGCTCAGTTGGTAGAGCGCTACCCTTACAAGGTAGATGTCATAAGTTCGAGTCTTATATCGACCACCACTTTTTTTTAAAATCCCAATTTTTAGTGCGGCTATAGTTTAGTTGGTTAGAATGCCTGCCTGTCACGCAGGATGTCGCGAGTTCGAGTCTCGTTGGCCGCGCCACTTATTTTTATGACTTGTTAGCTCAGCCGGTAGAGCATCTCACTTTTAATGAGGGGGCCGATGGTTCGAATCCATCACAGGTCACATTTTTTATATTAATGTTTATTATTTTGGCCCCTTCATCTAACGGTTAGGATTCCAGGTTTTCATCCTGGCCACAGGGGTTCGAATCCCCTAGGGGTCACCAGACTAAAGGTCAAATGTAAACATTAATTGGTCGATTAGCTCAGTTGGTAGAGCGCTACCCTTACAAGGTAGATGTCATAAGTTCGAGTCTTATATCGACCACCACTTTTTTTTAAAATCCCAATTTTTAGTGCGGCTATAGTTTAGTTGGTTAGAATGCCTGCCTGTCACGCAGGATGTCGCGAGTTCGAGTCTCGTTGGCCGCGCCACTAAAAAAATCTTGGAACTCTTATGCTAAAAGCAAAAAGTCTTTATCATCTCGTTTTATACAGTATATTTTTTATCGTTATTTTAATATCTTTTTTTACTTTTGTTACAATTAACAATGCCCATGAAGAATTACAAAACAAAATTACTACTCTAAAAACTGATTATACAAATAGCCAAAAAGAGTTAATCAAAAGCGATGTACAATCTGTAATAAATATCATTAGCTATTTTGATACAAAATATCAAAATACAAAATCACAAAATGAAATAAAAAAAGAGCTACTTCAATCACTCTCTTTACTTAGACCAAAAGACAATAAAAAAGATTATATTTTTATCTATGATTTTGAAGGTAATGCAATCTATCAACCTATTTATTCTGACTCAAAAAATAAAAATTATATTGATATAGTAGATTCACAAGGAACGAAAGTTATTAAAAATTTAATCGATGTATCAAGAAAAAAAGATGGGGGATATGTAGAATATTATTGGTATAAATTTATTCTAAATAAAGAAGTAAAAAAAATATCTTTTGCCAAATCCTATGAAAATTGGGGTTGGACAATAGGGAAAGGTGTTTATTTAGATGAAATAGACAAGCTTGTATCTGAAAAAGAAGATGAATATAACCAAAAAATCTCAAACTATACTTTACAAATAACTTCATTAACAATTATGCTAGTGTTATATTCAATATTTATATACAAAAATGCAACTATACTAATAGTAAATGATGTAAAAGAGATAGGAAAATATTTCAAAGAGTCTCAAAAAGATGATACTCCAATAAATCAAAATAGGCTTATATTTGGAGAATTTAAAGTAATTGCTAATTATGCAACAGATGCCATGAATAATATTAAAATAAAAACTCATATGCTTGAAGATTTAAATAAGAACTTAGAGTTTAAAGTGGATGAAAAAACTTCTGAATTAACAAAATTAATAGAATCACAAAAAAGATTTATAAAAAATTCAGTACATGAAATAAATACTCCCTTATCAATTATAAGAACAAATATTGATTTATTGAAAATGAAAATACCTGATAATAAATATATATCGCATATAGAATCTGGAGCTAAGATTATTCAATATATATATGATGATTTATCATATTTAATCAAAAAAGATAGGGTAAATTATCCTAAAGATTATCTAAATTTTTCTACAACACTTGCAAGTAGAATTGATTTCTTTTATGAGATAGCAAAAGCTAATACCCTATCGTTTAGTACAAAAATTGGGGAAGATATATATTTAAAGTTTAATAATATTGAACTAGAAAGAATAATCGATAACAATTTATCAAATGCAATTAAATACTCACATGCTAATTCAGAAATTATTGTATATTTAGATTATATCGATGATGAGATAATAGAATTTCATGTGCAAACTAATTCAAATAAAATTGAAAATCCAGATAAAATATTTGATGATTTTTATAGAGAAAATAATGCAAGAGGTGGATTTGGGCTTGGATTAAAAATTGTAAAAGAGATTTGTGACAAAAATTTGGTTATAATCAATCTAATATCGAATACAAAATTCACAAAATTTACATATAGGTTTAAAATAAATGAAAATATTACTACTTGAAGATGAGTCAATGCTAAATGAAGCTATCTAAAAAATATAGGTCATTTAGTAGAGAGTTTTAATGATGGAGAAGATGTTTTAAATAGTATAAATAACTCTTACGATCTATTAATATTAGATATAAATGTACCAAAAAAAGATGGTTTTGAAATATTATCAGAGTTAAATGATAGAAAAATATATATACCTACAATATTTATTTCTGCCCTAATAGATATTGAAGATATTACTAAGGCTTATGATTTAGGTTGTAGAGAATATATAAAAAAACCTTTTCATTTAATGGAACTAGGAATAAAAATAAACCAAATTCTAAAAAAAGATCAAAATAATACAACTCATATAAAATTTTCAGAAAATTACTCCTATTCAAAAGATAAACAAACTCTATATTTCAATGGTGAACCTCAAAATTTAACTAAAAAACAACTAGAAATTATTCATATATTAGCACTTAATATAAATATGATTGTTGATTTTGAAAGATTTAGAATTGATGTTTGGGAAGGTGAAAATATAGACAATCCGACTATTAGAGCTGAAATATCTCGTTTAAAAAAAGCATTAAAAGAAGATTTTATTAAAAATATAAGAGGACTTGGATATAAAATAGACAGATATTATTCTGTTTAACCCTCCTTTTTATAGTACTTTTTACAATTATTTTTTATTTATTCTCAAATTCTTCCCTTTTTTCCTTTACTTGCTACCTTTTTGCTACCTACAATAACTATAATTCAATTGTTAATTATTAAACGGTCTTTTCTGTTTGATAAAATCTTAAAAGGAGAACAAATGAGTCCAGAAAAAGCACAAGCATACTGGAAAGAAAATATATCTATGATATTAAAACTACTTTTAGTTTGGTTCATAGTTTCTTTTGGGTGTGGAATTATATTCATAAATGAACTTAACACTATAACTATTAGTGGTGTTAAATTAGGTTATTGGTTTGCACAACAAGGTGCTATTTATGTGTTTGTTATCTTAATTTTTGTTTACGCTAAAGTAATGACAGGAATTGATGAGAAATACGGTGTTCACGAGTAGGAGTATAGTATGGAATTACAATCATTAATATATCTATTTGTTGGTATTTCTTTTGCAATATACATAGGTATCGCACTATGGGCAAAAGCTGGTTCAACTAAGGATTTTTATGTAGCTGGTGGTGGAGTTCATCCAGTAGCTAACGGTATGGCGACAGCCGCAGACTGGATGTCAGCAGCTTCATTTATTTCATTGGCTGGTATTATTGCTTTCCAAGGAAGTGATGGTGGTGCTTACTTAATGGGATGGACAGGTGGATATGTTTTACTTGCTATGTTACTTGCTCCTTATTTAAGAAAATTTGGTAAATTTACTGTTCCTGACTTCGTTGGTGATAGATATTATTCTGATGTAGCAAGACTTGTTGCTGTTATCTCTGTAATTTTCGTATCATTTACTTATGTTGCAGGACAAATGAGAGGTGTTGGAATCGTATTCTCAAGATTCTTACAAGTTGATGTTAATACAGGGGTATTAATTGGTATGGCTATCGTATTCTTCTATTCAGTTTTAGGAGGAATGAAAGGTATTACTTATACTCAAGTTGCACAATATGTTGTTATGATTTTTGCATATATGATTCCTGCAATTTTCTTATCATTACAAGTTACTGATACATTTATACCACAATTAGGTATTTTTGGTAAAACAACTTTTGCATTCAATGATGGAGTACAAGTTATTCCAGAAGGAACTTATCTGTTACATGCATTGGATCAATCTCTTGTGGATTTAGGTTTTGCTGAATATACAAAACCAGGTAACTTATGGAATATGTTTATGCTTACTACAGCTTTAATGCTTGGTACAGCTGGTCTTCCACACGTTATTGTTAGATTCTTTACTGTTCCAACAGTTAAAGATGCTAGAACTTCTGCTGGATGGGCTTTAGTATTTATTGCTATAATGTATACAACTATCTCTTCTGTTGCATCTTTCTCAAGAGTTAACTTGATTAAAAATGTACAAAATGTTGAGTATAAATCATTTGTAGCTGGAGAAACTAAACACTTAGATGGTACGCCAAATAATGGTAAATGGTTCCAAACTTGGGAACAAGGTGGATTATTAGCATGGAATGATAGAAATGGTGATGGAAAAATCCAATACTCTAAAGGTGATGCGTTTAAAGATCCAAAAGGTAAACCAACATTTGATGGTAAAAAAACTGGTGTAAATGGAGAGAGATTAACTACAAATGCTATTCCTGCAGCTAACACTGGAAAAATTGAAAATGAAATTTATGTTGATATAGATATCATGGTTCTTGCAAATCCTGAGATTGCAAATTTACCTAACTGGGTTATTGCATTCATCGCAGCGGGAGGTCTTGCAGCAGCATTATCAACAGCAGCTGGATTATTACTTGTAATTGCAGCAGCAATATCTCATGACTTAATGGGACAAATTATCTTCAAAGATAAAACAACTGGAAAATCTACATTAAATGAAAAAACAGAATTAATGTGGGCAAGGGTTTCAGCAGTAGTTGCTATTATTATTGCTGGATATTTAGGAATTAACCCTCCAGGTTTCGTTGCTCAAGTTGTTGCTTTTGCATTTGGTCTTGCAGCGGCTGCATTCTTCCCTACAATTATCCTTGGTGTATTTGATAAGAGAATGAATAAAGAGGGTGCTATTACAGGTATTATCGTAGGATTAACATTCACATTTGGATACATAGTTTACTTCGTATTCATGGGTGGAAGTAAAGATGATTATATCTTAGGAATTGCTCCAACTGGTATTGGAACACTTGGAACTGTTCTTCACTTAGTAGTGGCGTTTGTAGTGTCAAGAATGACTCCACCACCACCACAACATATTCAAGATTTAGTTGAAAGTATCAGAATTCCTTCTGGAGCTGGTGCAGCACACGATCACTAAAAACTTCAAAGGCATATCTTCGGATGTGCCTTTAAGTATTTTTATATGTTAATTTTTTTGATATATAAAAATATTTAAAAGGTAACATATGAGTTTACAAGATCAAGAAGCATTTTTATCAAATATACATCCTTTTCAAGTTTTAAGCTCTGAGCAAATGCAATATTGCATAAAAGATATGGATATAGCTTATTATCCAAAAGACTCTATTTTAATTAGTCCTGAAAAAATCTCTACAAGTTTTTTTATAATAATAAAAGGTTCGGTGTATGAATATACACAAGAAAATATGATTGTTATGGATTACCAAAATCAAGACTCTTTTGATTCAAATTCGTTGATATATGGGAAAACAAATAATATCTTTAGAGTTCACGAAGATTTAATATGTTACGAACTGGGTAAAAATACATTTCTAAAACTCATAGAAGAAAATCAACAATTCAAAGATTTTTTTCTCAAAGATTTAGTAAACAAAATACAAACTCTAAAAAACAAAGAGTATACATCAGAACTATCATCATTTATGATAGCAAAGGTAGAAGACACACTTATTCACGAGGCTTGTATAGTTGATGAAAATACAAAGCTTTTGGATGCTATTTTAAAATCTATGGAGTTTAAAACATCTACAATTATTGTAAAAAATAGTGATGGTAATTATGGGATAATTACTGATTCTTTACTGAAAACAAAAGTTTTATTAGAAGGTAGAGATTTAAATATTCCTGTAAAAGAGATTGCTATTTTTCCTCTTTTAACTGTCTTAAATGATGATTATTTGTTTGAAGCTTTAACTATTTTGATTAAAAAAAATATAAAAAGAATCGGTGTAAAAAACCACAATGGAGAGATGATAGGTATTTTAGAGCAAATAGATGTTCTTTCTCACTTTGCAAATCATACTTATGTGGTTGATTCACAAATAAAAAAAGCTAGAACTATAAATGATTTAAAAAATGCAAGTAAAGACTTACTCAATATCATAAAAAGCCTAACGGCAAAAGGAGTTAAAGTAAACCATATATCAAATTTAATTGGTCAATTAAATACAAAGGTTTATCAGAAACTATATAAAATAATAGTACCTGAAGAGTTACAAAAAAATGCTTGTTTTATTGTTATGGGAAGTGAAGGAAGAAATGAACAAATTATAAAAACAGACCAAGATAATGCATTGGTTGTAAAAGATGGAATTGATGTTGAACAATATAGACCGTATATGCAAGAGATTACTAAAACTCTAATTGAATTTGGATATCCTCCTTGCGAAGGAAATATTATGGTTTCAAATCCTTTTTGGTGTAAAACAGTACAAGAATACAAAAGAGAAACTGCAAAATGGATTGAAGCCCCAGATATGCAAAATTATATGGATTTAGCAATATTCTTTGATTCCTTTGCTGTTGCAGGAGATAAAGAGTTACTTATTAATTTAAAAGATGATTTATTCCATAAATTACACGATAAGGATGTTTTTATGGCATATTTTGCAAAAGCCACCTTGACATTTGACACACCAAGTACAATATCAAATTTTATGACAAAAGTACACTATATAGATATTAAAAAAGCAGCCGTATTTCCTATTGTACAAGGGGTTAGGAGTTTAGCATTAAGAGAAAAAATCAGGGAAACAACTACTGTTAAGAGAATCAAGATTTTAGAAGAGAAAAAAATTATTGAAAAAAATAAAGCAGCTGAATTACTTGAAGCTTTTGATGCTGTTAATACTATTAGATTAAAATCTCAACTTGAGAATATTCAAGAAGGCAAAAAAATAAGCAATGAAATTGACACCCATACTCTATCAAAAATAGAAAGGGATTTATTAAAGGATTCATTTAAAATTATCATCGAATTCAAAAAATTCATTGCTTATACTTTTAGAACAGAAAAGGTTTCTTGATGTTTGATGCTTTTTTTAAAAATTGGAACAAAAGAAATCTAAAAGATGAAAGATATAAGTTTTTATTTGATGAACCTTTACCAAATGAATATGTTTGTTTGGATTGTGAAACAAGTGGATTAAATCCAAAAAAAGATGAAATTCTATCAATAGGTGCTGTTCATATAAAAAACAATAAGATTTTGATGAGAAATACTTTTAATGTTTTTTTAAAACCTTCAAAACTAATAGATGCAGAATCCATAAAAATACATAGGATTCGACCTATTGATTTGGAAAATGGATTGGAACCAAAAGTTGCAATAGAAGAATTACTTAACTTTATTGGCTCAAGACCTATTGTGGGTTATTATATAAAATTTGATGTGGCTATAATATCAAAATATACAAAAGAGTATATAGGTATAAAATTACCAAATGAAACTATAGAAGTCTCTTCTATGTATTATAGGACTAGAAAAAAAACAAGTGAATATGAATTTATCGATTTGAAATTTGATACTATTTTAAAAAATCTTAACATTCCAGCTCTTGGAAAACATGATGCATTAAACGATTCAATTATGACCTCTATGATGTTTTTAAAACTTAAAGATTTAACTCCAGCTAAAACAACTTTCTATACAAGTTAATTTAGTTACTATTTGTAGCAATTTTACTAATACTACTTTTTGTAAATTTAATGTCATTATTTAATTGTCAAAAATAAGCCAAATTTTATTAGAATTTCCCGTTTTTTGTTTAAAATGCTATGTTATTGCGATTATAATCGTTTAACATTTCACTGTTTTAAACAAGGAAATTTTAAAAGGAGGACAATATGGACAAAGAATTAGTAAAAAAAATTAAATCTAATCCTAAGTACCATGAACTAGTTTCAAAAAGAAATTCTTTTGCAACTGTTCTATCTATTGTGGTTTTAGCTATATACTATGCTTATGTATTAATTATAGCTTTCAATAAAGAGTTTTTGGCAACAAAACTTGGAGAGGGTGTAATGACTTATGCATATCCAATTGGTGCTGGAATCATTATTATTAGCTTTATTACTACATTGATATATGTAAGTAGAGCAAACGGTGAATTCGAAGAATTAACTGAAGCTATTAAAAAAGATGCGGAGGGAATAAAATAATGTTAAAAATATTTGCTATATTAACAATATTTATGATCTCTTTATTTGCAGCAGGAGATGCTTCATTTGAAGGGAAAAGCGATACAAATTACTCTGCAATAGTGATGTTCTTTGTTTTCATTCTTGCAACATTAGGTGTTACAAAATGGGCTGCTAGTAAAACTAAATCTGCTTCAGATTTCTATACAGCTGGTGGAGGAATTACAGGTTTCCAAAATGGTTTAGCAATTG
>JBBITK010000056.1:0-14704 GCA_037440805.1 Arcobacter sp.
ATCTCTTTGTTTAAGTAAGCCATAAATTGCTCTATTCCCACATAGATTTTATCAACTGCTCTACTAGTACTACTAATAAATATCCATTGTAAATAAGTTACAACCATAAATAAAGTCAACATACCAAGTGTAAGAAGAATTAATTGATTATTTGAACTATTTATTAAATCACTGTTCTCTTTTAATATATTTTGTGCTAGATAATTTTCTGCTTGTTTTAAAATATTTATTTTTTTAGTTATAGTATCAAACCAGTATGAAGCATCTTCATCACATTTTATATTAGAATCTCTTCCACACGCATATAAAATATCTCTCAATCTTTGAGTCTCTTTTATAGAAGAGTCATCAAACATTTTTGATATCTCATTTTTGTATTCACTTCCATAAATATAGAAGCTTTTTAGATAACTCTCTTGTTCTGTTACTACAGATACATATTTTATAAATAAATCTTGATTAAAACTCTTTTTACCAAAGGCTACTGAACCAATAGCTCTTTCAATTCCTGCTCTCTCTTTTGCCATTAGGAAATTATAATAAGCTGTTAAATCACCTATTGAATTTTCATTATATGCTAGTTTAGAAGATATGGCAACATACTCTAAAAGATTTGCATTTATATTTGTATAGTACGCTATTGCTTTTTTTGTCTCTATACTAAAGTTATCAATACTACTTCTTATGTTTGATATTTGTTGAAACTCTTGCATAGCTATATTTATTTTCTCTTGCCCTAACTCTATTCCTGAGTTTTTCATCTCTTTTACAAAGGCTTCAAATTCACTTATTTTTTTGTTTGTTAATTCCCTTTGGCTCATTAACTTTGACCTAAAATCATTGCTTCTTGAGTTTAGATATCCAGCACTTGCACCTCTTTCCTTTTGGGTTTCATGTAGTAACTCTGATATTTTTATATCAAATTTTATCATTTGATTAACTTGTTGTAGATTGGATTTTTCATTATATCTATCAAGGAATGATAGTCCCATAAGTGCCACAATAACTATAAATGGAACTATAGCTAGAATTTTTATTTTAGTTTTTATTGGTAGTGTTCGTAAAAATTTCATCTTTTTTTCCTATTTCATAGTTTTATATAAGGCTTCATATTTGTTTATTTCTGTTTGTGAAGCCATTCTTCTACAAGATATATATCCCCTTGAACCATCACATGATGTAAAAGGAAAAACTGTCGCAAATACCCAATAAAACTTACCACTCTTTGTTTTGTTCTTTACAAAACCTTTCCATGGTTTTCCACTTTTTACTGTCTTCCACAAATCTTCAAATGCTGCCTTTGGCATATCAGGATGTCTTACAAGATTGTGTGGTTTTCCAATCAACTCTTCTAGCGTATATTCTGCAAATTGACAAAACTCATCATTTGCATATCTTATAATTCCCTTTTCGTCTGTTTCTGATAACAAAAAAGAATCTAATGTTAATTTTAATTCTTGTGACATTCCCTTATCCTCCTACAATGATAATTTTTAATGAAATTCAAAGCTACTGTAAACAAAAAAAACATTTTGTTATAATAATATATAATATTTTAATGTAAAGTTAAACCATATAAATTTACTAAATTATTTTAGTTATCTTCAAACCATTTTATTTGATCTCTTAAGGTTACAACTTCCCCTATAACAATAATACAAGGAGTAGGAAGATGACTTGACAAAGAAGTTATATTTTCTAAAGTTCCAACTACTACTTGTTGCTCTTTTGTAGTTCCTTTAGAAATTACTGCACATGGATAATTTTTTCTTTTTCCCAAGCCTATTAATTTTGAAGTGATTAATCCAATATTATGATAACCCATTAGAAAAACTATTGTTTCATCATTTAAAAAACTCTCCCACTCTATTTGAGAGATTTTTTTATTTGGTGTTTCATGACCAGTTACCACTCTAAAAGAGGTTGTAATACCCCTATGGGTTACAGGAATTCCAGCATATGCTGGAACTGCAATACTTGAGCTAATACCTGGGATTATTTCAAAAGAGATGTTTCTTTCTCTTAAATAAAGTGCTTCTTCAGCACCTCTTCCAAATACAAAAGGATCTCCGCCTTTTAATCTAACAACTGTTTTATGTTTTAAAGCACATTGATAAATTATCTCATTTATTTCATCTTGTGGAACACTATGAAAGCCACTCTCTTTCCCCACAAAAAGAAACTCACAATTTTTATTTGCCATCTCTAAAATCTCAGGATTAACCAATTTGTCATAAATAATCACATCTGCTTCTTTTATAACTTTGGATGCTTTTAATGTAAGTAATTCCACATCTCCAGCACCAGCACCTGTTAGATAAACTTTACTTTGCATCTTATATTCCTAAATATATTATTCCATCTACAATTTTTGTTTCATAGACATTTGTGCATCCACTATCATTTCCTAAAGCTTCGCCGTTTTCTAAATCCACATTCCAATTATGCAAAGGACAAGTAACGATGTGTTCATGAACTAATCCCTCACTTAGTTTCCCTTTTTTGTGGGGACAAATATTGCTTATGGCAAAAATAGAGCTATCTTTTGTTTTGAAAATTGCAATCTCTAAATCCCCTATTTCAACTACCCTTGAACCCATAGAAGGAACTTCTTCTAACTTTGTAATTTTGTACCATTTTGTCGTTTTATTCATATTAAATTTGCTCCTTTGCTTCAAAACTATGTGATTCTTCTGGGTTTATGACAATTTTATTAAACTCTTTTGTAAATCCATCTTCTATTGCTTTTGCCCATGGGTCAATTTGTGCAGATTTTTGTGACTCTTCAAATCTTAGAGCGTAATATTTTCTTTTTTCTGCATCTAACATCACATCTTTTATATATTTAAATCCAACCCTTTCAATCCAATGTGCAGTTCTTTCCAAATAAAAGGCATCTTCTCTGTAAAACTGCATAAATGCTTTTGTGTATTCAAACAACTCTTCATTAGTTTCAACTTTACAAAGAAGGTCAGTAACTCTCACTTTTATACCACCATTTCCAGCAATATGAATCTCCCACCCTGAATCAACTCCAATAATACCAAAATCTTTGATAGTTGCTTCCGCACAATTTCTTGGACATCCAGAAACTGCAATTTTGTATTTATGTGGTGTCCAGCTTCCCCATGTTAATTTTTCTATCTCAACTCCCATATTCATAGAGTCTTGTGTTCCAAATCTACAATAGGTATTTCCAACACAAGTTTTTACAGTTCGAAGACCCTTTGCGTAAGCTTGACCAGATACAAATCCACAATCATTTAAATCTTTCCACATAGGTTCTAACTGCTCTTTTGTAACCCCAAACATATCAAGTCTTTGACCTCCTGTAAATTTTATAAGTGGAACTTCATATTTAACAGCAATATCAGCTATATCTTTTAGCTCTTTTGGACTTGTTAATCCTCCCCAAATTCTAGGAACCACAGAGTAAGTTCCATCTTTTTGGATATTTGCACTAACCCTATCATTTACTAAAGCACTTCTTTTATCATTTGTATATTTATCATCATTATATTTTACTAATAAATAGTAGTTAATTGCAGGTCGGCATTTGGCACAACCATCATTTGTTTTCCAATCAAGTTTTGAAAATACATCATAAACAGACTCAAACTCCCCATTATCAATGGCACTTTTTATCTCTTTGTGTCCAAGTGTAGTACAAGAACAAATTCCCTCTTCTACTGCATTGTATTCATCCCCTAAAGTATTTACTAAAATTTGCTCAACCAAACCAAGACAAGATCCACAAGATGCTCCTGCTTTTGTACAAGATTTTACATCGCTAAGTGATTTTAAATCTTTATCTTTTATGGCATTTACAATATCCCCTTTACAAACACCATTACATCCACAAACCTCTTCATCATCGCTCATTTCATTTATGTCATTTCCACCATGACCACTATCTCCTGATAATGCAGATTTTCCAAATAGGATTTTAGCTCTCAAATCACTAATATCAGTATGCTCTTTTAATAGTTTTAAATACCAAGAAGCATCAGTTGTATCTCCATAAAGTACAATTCCTATGATTTTATCGTTGTAAATAACAAGTTTTTTATAAATACCTACTTTTTCATCAAGTAAGATTAAATCTTCAGTTGTCTCATCACCTAAATAATCTCCAGCACTAAACAAATCAACACCAGATATTTTAAGTCTAGTTGATAGAGTTGAGCCACTATACCCTTCAGTTTTAACACCAGCTAGTTTTTTTGCTAAAACTTTTGCTTGCTCATATAAAGGTGCTACTAAACCATAAGTATTCCCACCGTGTTCAACACACTCCCCAATAGCAAAAATAGATTCATCACTTGTAGTTAAAAAATCATCTACTACAATTCCTTTGTTTGTTACCAATGTTGCTTCTTTTGCAAGAGCTGTATTTGGAATAATTCCCGTTGCAAAAATCACAAGATTTGATTCAACACTTGTCCCATCGCTAAAGCTTACAGTTTCAACTTCCTCTTCTCCAGAAATTTCACTAATAGTTGTATTTAGTTTGAACTCTATTCCATATTTTTCAAGATTTTTTTGAAGTAGTTTTCCACCAGTAGAGTCAAGTTGTTGAGAAAGAATACTTCCACTTCTATGAACTAAAATAGTTTTTATTCCATGCATCGCTATTCCATAAGCAGCTTCAAGTCCAAGAAGTCCACCACCTACAACAACAGCTGTTTTTTCTTTGTTTATAGTTTGCAAAATTGTATCAACATCAGCTTTGTTTCTAAAAGCAATTACATTTTTAAGTTCACTTCCAGTAGTTTTTGGAATAAAAGGTAATGAACCAGTTGCAATTAATAATTTATCATAAGACTCAACTTTTCCACTTTGACTTTTTATAGTTTTATTTTCTTTATCAATAGAGATGATTTTATCTCCTTTGTTTAAAGTGATACTATTTTCTTCATACCATGAAGAGTGATTTATAATAGTATCTTCAAAACTTTTCTCCCCCGATAGGATATACGAAAGCATGATTCGATTATAGTTTACATAAGGCTCTTCCCCATAAACTGTAATATCATATCTATCTTTGGTAAGTTCCAACAAATCTTCAATGGTTCTAAGACCACTCATTCCGTTTCCAATTACAACTAATTTCTCTTTCACGCTCTCTCCTTTAGTGTGTTAAACTGTTTTATTTGCTCTTCTATTAAAACCTCATCTTTTATAACCATATGCTCTAAACTTCCAGCTATCTCTTCCTCTTTTAGTTTTATTCCATCAGGAACTTTTTGGCTATGGAGTTGAACAGCACATTGTTTGAAGTTGGGTTCAAAAGATTTTGGATCAAAATCTCCTATTGTTATTGCATTTATTAGTTGCTCACTAAAATGAAATGGCACAAAAATAGTTCCAACTCTTATATTTTGTGACTCTTTTACAATTATGTTGTTTATTCTTCCTCTAGTAGAGCTAATATCAAGTCTTTGCCCCGTTGATACTTGAAGTTTTTTTGCATCAGCAGGATTTATCTCTACCCAAGCTTCTGGTGCTAAATCATTTAAAATAGCAATAGTTTTTGTTTTTGTTCTTGTGTGCCATTGCTCAACTGTTCTTCCTGTATTTAAAATTATTGGGAAGTTAGTATTACAAGACTCTTTTAGTGGCTTCCAATCAAGACAAAGAAGATTTGCTTTTCCATTTTCTGTAGGACATGGCATAGATTCATCATAAAGTCTTTGTTTACCTTTTGGATATATTTCATTACAAGGCCATTGGATTCCTCCAAGCTCTTCAATTAGTTCATAACTCATACCAGAATAGTCACAAAGTCTTCCAGAACTTACTTTTTTCCACTCATTGAAAGCATCTCGTGGCTCATTCCAAGAAGGGAAAAGTTTATCTTTTAGGTCGAAATATTTTGAAAATTCTAGGATGATATTAAAATCACTTTTTGTATCTCCTATAGGTTCAACAGCTTTTTTTGCATAGTTACATCTTCTTTCACTATTTGTATAAACTCCCTCTTTTTCTCCCCAAGTAGCAGCACTAAATACCACATCAGCAATTAGTGAAGTTTCACTTTTAAAAGCATCTTGAACAACTAAAAACTCAAGTTTTTCTAAAGCAAGTCTAAGTTTATTTTGGTCTGGATATGATACAAGTGGATTAGTAGCAACTAACCATAAAGCTTTTATCTCCCCTTCAAGTATTGCATCTATAATTTGTGGATATGAGTATCCCCTTTTTGTAGGTACATCCTCAACTGGAACATTTGCCAAAGTTGCATACTCTTCTCTATCATAAGAACTAGCAAAGTTTCTATATCCTGGAATTGAAGAGGTAAATCCAGCTTCTCTTGTACCCATTGCATTACATTGTCCAGTTATAGAAAATGCAGTTGCACCCTCTCGTCCTAAATTTCCAGTAATAAGTGCAAGATTACAAATGGCACTTACTGTATCAGTTCCAATAGAACTTTGATTTACTCCCATAGTCCAAGCACTCATAGCTTTGTTGGCTTTTGCATAAACCTTTGCTAGTTGATATAAATCTTTTACATCAATACCTGTGATTATTGATACATCTTGCGGTTTGTAGTTTTCAAAAATATGTTTTCTAAACTCTTTATAACCACTTGTTCTTTCATTTATAAATTTCTCATTTTCCCAACTTTGCTCTAAGATGATATAACAAAGACCATTTATAAGTGCAAGGTCACTTCTTGGAAGTATTGGTACATAAATATCAGCCATATTTGCAGTTTTTGAAAATCTAGGATCCACAACTATAATAGTTGGTTTTTTTTCAGTGATTTTTTTGTTTTTTGCAACATGAAGTTTTAAAATAGGATGATTGTCAGCTATATTTGCACCAATTAACATGATTACATCTGCATGTGAAAAATCCTCATAACATCCAACAGGACCATCACTCCCAAAAGTTTGTTTATATCCCATAACAGCACTTGCCATACATAAAGTTGTATTTCCACAGTAGTTGTTTGTTTTTAATCCAATTTGTGCAAATTTCCCAAGTGTATAGAACTCTTCAGTTAAAAGTTGCCCTGTAGAAACAATAGCAACTGCACCATTTCCATATTTTTCTTGAATAGCTTTGAACTTATCGCTTGTGGTTTTAAACACCTCATCCCAAGTTGAAGATACCATATGACCATATCTTTTTATCATAGGAGTTGTGTATCTATTTGTACTATTTACAATTTCGTGTTCACTAAGACCTTTTGGACATAAAGTTCCTTGATTTACTGGATGTGCCGGATCTCCTTTTGTAAGAACTGGTTTTCCATCTTTCACACCTATATATAAACCACATCCAACACCACAATATCCACAAGTTGAACGAACCCAAGATGTGGGCGTTTTAGCTAGTGGAACTTTCCCAAATTTAGCATCGTCACTTAGGGCATATTTTTCATTTTTTATATCTGTGTTAAAAAAGTTTTTTATTTTGTTTAGCATTTTATCCCCTTTGATTTCCCATAAAGAAATTACCTGCAATTCCTAAAGAAACAGCAGTTTTGTAAAATAACAATCTTGAGATAATCTCACTTGTAAATGAAACCATCATGGCAATTATTAAAGCAGTTAGACTAAGAGTAAAACTTTGACTAGCAAGTAATAACATACTAAAAATAGGAAGGACAAAAGCTCCTAAAACTAAAGTTTTTCTTCTATAATCTCTTAATTTTGCAAAATTGTTTTCATATAGTTTTTTTGTTTTATTTAGTTGATAGAAGTTTTTATCTCCCTCTTCCAAAGTATTATAGAACTCTATCTCCTCATCAAATATTGAGTATTGCAAGAATCCTATAAATGCACCAAATGGAACAACTATAAACGCAGATTGATAACTTCCACTTGCTACTAAAATAGCACCTACTAATAAAACCCCAATATATCCCACATTGAAAAATATATTTGTTGTCTCTTTTTTATTCCAAGATGGTCTAGCTTTTATTCTATAAATCATAGATTGGGCATAAATACCGTAAATTCCAGCACCAAAAGTTGCAGTTGCTATTAAGAATTTTACTGTTTGAGAAAACTCAAAGAAATATAATAAAGCTACTAAAAAAGTGCCAAGTGTATAAACACCAAGCCATAAAGCCTCTCTACTTAGCCATGAAGTTTTTATATTTTTCATAGCAGTCATAGCTTTTAGTGGTTTTCCAAGATGAAGTGCTGAAAGTGGAAGTGCAATTGCACTTAATAAAAATATTATAGCCATCATCACAAAATTAGGAGTTGGAAGATTAAATCCAAATAAATTAGCACTCTCTCCTAAAAACGCCGTTGCAAAACCACCTAAAGAGATTTGGGTTAAAACTGTCATAAATACCAAAGGCCATTCGCTATGATTTGGTTTTACGATATGTTCATCTGCTGGTGTCATATTGGCTGTTTCATCAATAGTATATCTTGTAGTTGGTTTTGTGATTTCAATATCTGGAAGATTTGGAGCAATTCCCTCTTTTTTTAATCCTTCATTTAGCCACTCATTTATATTTACAATTTCTACAGCAATAGCACCAGATGGACATGCTTGTACACAAGCTGGAGTTTGACCAACTGCTAATTTTTCATGGCACATATGACATTTTGTAACTATTCCTCTATCTTTATTAAAAACAGGCACTTCATAAGGACAGTTCCAAGTACAATATTGACATCCAATACAGCTATCATCATCGTGAAATACTATTCCATTATCAAGTTTGATATAAGATTCTGTTGGGCAACCTTTTAGACATTCAGGCTCTAAACAGTGATTACAAGACATAGAGTTGAAGTGATTTTTTACATTTGGGAATATTCCACTTTGAGTTTCAGCTACTCTTCTCCATTTTACATCGGCACTATTGTTATTTTGCTCATTACAAGCAACTTCACAACAGTGACAACCAATACAAGCTGTTGCATCAAAGTGAAATCTATATTGTTCTCCTGCTTTTGGTTTAGGAATATCTATAGAGTAATTCCCACATTGCATTTGTGTTTGTGCTTTGTGTTCTATAAAACTTTCAAGTGGAGTTTTTTCGAATGTACTCATTTTATAATCCTATTTTTGATTGAATCTCTTCGATGCTTAAAAGTGATAAAACTCTTGAATCAAAGTTTTCAAAACTCTCATCTTCCAATCTCTCATTTTTGTAAATAGTTAATAACTCTTTTACTACCTCTTGAGCTTTAAAAATAGGAATAGCTTTGCTTAGTTGTCTTGCTTCTAAAACTTCTTTGGTTGCTTTTCCACCTAAGAAAATTTTTACTCCATCACAAGAGTTTCCATTTTCATCTTTTGCCTTTGCTCCCTCAAATCCAATATCAGCCACACCATGAACTCCACAACCTTTTGGACAAGCAGACCAGTACATTCGCACTTTTCCTTTTTCCATAGGAATGTGTTGATTTAGATACACAGCCATTTCAATAGAGTCTGATTTATTTGGGATTACTCCAAATCCACACTCATTTATCCCTGCACATGCTATTTGATTTTTGAAAAATAGAGTGTTATAAGCCTCATATTTTTTATATATTTGAGAGTCTTTGATGGTTTGGATATTTTTATCTTCAGTTATTAAAAAGAAACTTTGCTCGTGAGTAAATCTCAAAATTGAGTCTGTCTCTTCCATAATTTTTGTGATACAGTGTAAATCTTTACTATGAAATAATCCAGCAGGTATTGGAAAATAAACAGCACTTTTTCCATCTTTTAGTGCTATAACACCATCATTTGGGATTATGTATTCATCTTTTACTAATAACTCCCCTGCACTTTGTAGTGGTAAATTTGAGTATTCAATCAAAGCTTTCGTAAACTCCTCAACTCCAACTTCATCTATAAAGTAAGTTAATCTATTTTTATTTCTATTATCCCTAAAACCATATTTCACAAATAGTTCAAGAATAGATTTAAATACTGTTTTTACTTCATCTTCTTTTACAAAAATATCTATTGGTCTTGCTTGAACACCAACTTTTCCACCAAGATATAGATTAAATCCTAATTTACCATCTTTAGTTGCAAGGACAAAAGAGCAATCATGACCGTAGATATTACAATCATTTACACTATCCCCTAAAATACCTGTGTTAAATTTTCTTGGAAGTGTTCCTATGAACTCTGGATTTTTTAAAAATACATCGTGTAGATCGTTTACTAGATTTTTACAATTTATCAGTGAAGTAGAAGAGTAACCATCAAATATAGAAGTTATAACTCCCCTTAAATTATCCCCAGCAGTTTGATAAGTAGTGATTCCAACACTTTCAAGATTTGCTAAAACTGTTGGTAGTTCTTTAAATTTTAGGTGTCTAAACTCAACTTGACTTCTAGTAGTTAAATCAATTCTGCTATTTCCATATTGTTGTGCAGTTTTTGAAAACATTTTTGCTTGTTCAAGATTTAGTTGTCCATAAGGTATTCTAATTCTTATTACAAACTCATTTTCATCTTCTTTGTCATAGATACCATAACATTTTAAAAGATATTTTGATTGGGCATCACTTAGATTTTCATAACCATTGTCCACTACATCTTGGAAGTTTTGTATAAACTCAAAAGCATTTTGCTCTTTTTTTAACTCTTCTATTTTATTTGATTTTTTGTTTCTTCTTTCATACGCATCTTGTAAAGCTACCATCTTTTACTCCATATTTAAACATATAGAGTATTCTATCAATAAATTTAATGTAAATTTAATATATTATGGTTATAAAATATACAATATTTAATTATTGGGAGATATATCCCAATAATTTTAATGTAAAATTAAGTTTAAAGCTTTTCTATTTTTACAGCACTGTGGTTATAATCAGGTTGGAATGACTCTTTATCATACAAATCATTTGTTAAGTAGTTTATTTTTCTATTACTAACAGGAATAAAAACTGTATCAAGTTTAATATCATCTGTAATAAATGCTGTGGATTCTATCTCTCCCCTTCTTGAGATAATTTTTATACTATCCCCTTGTTTTATTCCCAAGTGCTTTGCATTTTTTGTGTTGATTTCACAAAAATTTAGAGGTTTGTGCTTTAAAAGGGTTCTTGGAAGATTTGTTTTTGTACCACTATGCCATTGGTCTCTTGTTCTTCCTGTTAATAAGATGAAAGGATACTCAAGATTTGTTTTTTCACTTAGAACTTTGTTTTCCACAAAAAACAGATTTCCTTTTTTGTTTTTAGTGAAAAACTCTCTGTTTTTTCTAATCTCTTCTCCCCACACAAAAGGATTTGTGTGTAACTCATCATAGGAAGTTTCATAGATATTTAGATGAGGGTTTAATTTTGTCATCTCTTGATACTCTTCAAAAATCTCCTTTGGAGAGCTGAAATTGAACTCTTTTTGATGACCCAATTTTTTGGCAATTAATTGGAAAATCTCCCAATCAGCTTTACAATCTATAGAAGTTCTTGTTAGTTTTTCTTGTTTAGTGATAGTTCTATCAAGATTTGTTTGTGTTCCTTCCTTTTCTCCCCAAGGGGCAGCTGGAAGTCTTAAATGGGCAAATTTTGCAGTTTCAGAATTTTCATAGGCATTTATTTCAACCACAAAAGGAATTTTTTTGATTAACTCTTCCATTTTGTTTCTATTTGGAAGATGGTAAATTGGATCTGTATGACAAATAACTAAAACATCAAGATTTGCTTCTAGCATTTGAGTTGCGGTTAATCCAGCTTTATTTGAGATTTTTTTTGTTCCCCAAAAATCTCCAACTTTTTTTATGGATTCACTTTCAAAATCAAGATGAACAGCAAGCATAGTTGAAAGTCCACCAACTTCCCTTCCTCCCATTGCATTTGGTTGACCTGTTAGAGAAAAAGGTCCATTTCCCTCTTTAAAAATTTTTCCAGTCAAAAGATGAGTATTTATAATAGCTAGATTTTTATCCACCCCTTGGATAGATTGATTTATTCCCATTGTCCAAGCTGTTATGATATTTGGATTTGATTTGTATAGTTTCCAAAACTCTTCAAATTGAGCCTTTGTTAAACCTGTTCTTTTTAGAAGTTTTGTAGCTGGAACTCTTTTAAATTTATTAAAAAGTAGCATAAAATCATTTACATTATTTTCTACAAACTCTTCATCTATAAGATTTTCATCCATTATTCTTTTTGATATAAGATTGAAAAAGTCTATATCAGAACCTGCTTTTATAGGTAGATATAAATCAGCAAGTTTTGCAGTATCTGTAAATCGTGGGTCTATTACAACGATTTTTAAACCCTCTTTTTTTGCAACTTTTATTCTATTGTGGAAAACCACATGGGCTTCAGCTGTATTTGCTCCAACTAAAATAAGTAAATCAGCTTTGTGAACATCATTCATACGAACTGGAACATAATCAATTCCCAAAGCTTTTTTATATGCTACAACTGCACTTGCCATACAAGTTCTACTATTTGTATCTATATTATTTGAGCCAATAAAACCTTTCATTAGTTTATTTGCTATGTAATAATCTTCTGTCAAAAGCTGACCTGAAAGATAAAATCCAACTTTCTCCTTTGGAGATATTGCTATTCTTGTGGCAACTTGATTTATAGCACCATCCCAAGTAATACTTCTAAAATCCTCTTCTATGTTTTCTCTAAATACTGGTCTTAGAAGTCTAGTTGGGGTTTGAATACTAATAAGTTCGGAAACGCCCTTTGAGCAAAGTTTTCCTTCATTAATAGGATATGTAACATCCCCTACTAATTTGTCCTCTTCAAATTCAAGTCCACAACCAACACCGCAATAACCACAAACCGATTTAATCATATATAAAAAACCTTCATAAAATAATATTTGTACATTATAATTAATGTAAAGTTAAGAATAGGCTAGTTTTACAATAAATATTTATCAATTTATCAATTTTACAAGAAGATAAATATTAATCAAAAACATTATAATAAAACCATATCTACAATTTTTTTGGAAATTTTTTTCAAATAAAGGAGTATGTTTATCATAAAAAGGCTCTATTTTTGTTGGATTTTCCAACTCAAATCTTATATGAGAATATGTTTCATATCTCAAATTTTCCTCTGCACTAATGGCTCTTAAAATAAGAGTATTCAACCAATTTGGTATATTAGTGTTAATTTTTTGAGGTTGTTTTGCTTTACCAAAAGTAGGATTTTGAAAAGGCTCTATCTCTCCGTAAGGAAAAACTCCACACAAAGATTCATATAGAGTTACACCTATTGAAAAAATCTCTGTTTTTTCATTTATTGAACCACCTATAAATCTCTCAGGAGCCAAATAAGATGGAGTTCCTGCTTTATTTGCTATTGAAAAAATCTCTGTAATTGAACCAAAATCTATTATTTTGAAAATTCTTTTCCCATCCCTTTGGATTACCATTATATTTTCAGGTTTTATATCCCCATGAACAAGGTTGAATTTCAAAAGATATTCCCCCATTGAAATTAGTGTTTTAGCCAACAAAACACTCTCTTCAATGGATAATTTTCTCTTCTTTAAATACTCTTTTAGATTTACTCCATCAAGTTTTGTCATAAGATAATATCTGGCACTTCTTTGTTTGGGAACAAAAGATTTTGGAAAAAATCCAGCCTTCAATCTTTTGGCATTCCAAGCCTCTTTTACATACAAATCCAAAATAGTTTCATTCTCTATTGCTTCATATGGTGCAAATTTTATCACATATTCCTGATTATTTTTTATACAAATCCAAGTTCTATCATTTTGTATCAAAGATGTTACCAACTCATATCCATCTATAATATCCCCTTTGTTTAACTTTTCAGGGATTAATAAATCAAGATTTTTCATAACTTCAACATAATCTTCTTCGATAACTTCTAAAATAACAGCCGTTGTATCATCTGGAAGATTATCTTCAACCAAAGAACTAGCTTTTTTTACAATATGATAAGCTCCATTTAAAATATTTTTAGTCAAAACATTTTCACTCATCAAAGTATAAAGCCCATCAGAACACATCAATATTTTGTCATTTTTCTCTAAATTATTTTCAAAATAGTAGATTTCAACATCTTTTTCTATACCAATGGCATTTGATAAAACATTATCAAAACCCTCTTCATTATGGTCGTATGATAGTTGATTTAATTTACCATCTCTTAAAAGATAGATTCTACTATCTCCAACATTTGCACCATAAAGCCTATTTCCCTTTACAACACA
Organism: Arcobacter sp.; assembly: GCA_037440805.1. Classification (GTDB taxonomy): domain Bacteria; phylum Campylobacterota; class Campylobacteria; order Campylobacterales; family Arcobacteraceae; genus Aliarcobacter. The sequence goes on from JBBITK010000056.1 coordinate 14,140, forward strand.
AACTGTAACTGTAGTAATATACTCTACCCTTTCATACTCTTGCATAGACAAAGAGTATAAAATAGAGTTTATAGAAGAGATGAAATCTTTTATGGCTTTTTCTATACTCCAAGATTTTGGCATATTTTTAAAATTATTGATTATATGTTGGGTAACTTTTTTGGCTGCTTTTGCCCCTTCTATGGCACTTCCAACCCCATCACATAAAACAGCAATGGTCATATCATCAAGTTGTTTTATTTCATAAAAATCATCTCCAACTAACTCTTTACCTTTTGCAAGGGAAAAACCTGAAGCTTTAATAGTTTTTTTACTCATAAAATCAACCTTTTGTATATATTCAAATTAGAATTTTAGTAGATAAAACTCTAATTTAAATATAAAAAGAGAAAAATCTCTTTTTATATTTTTCCTCCTGCACTAACTCCCCAAGTAGTTCTCCATCTTGTTTTTACCAAAGAGATACCAAAAATTGCGATTATTACAGTTAGAGCAAAAATCAGAAACCCTGCTGTATAACCTTCAAAGTTAGATTGTGACCAACCAAGAGTTTTGATAAGTGCTG
>JBBITK010000057.1:0-14529 GCA_037440805.1 Arcobacter sp.
CTCCAAACTCCCCAACCGTATGTGCAAAAGTAACAATAATTGCAGTTATAAGAGATGGTTTTATATTTGGAAGTGCTATTTTTATAATTGTCTCTATTTTGGATTTTCCAGCAATATAACTAGCCTCTAACATATTTTTATTTAGGCTTTCAAATCCACTTTGCAAAGGTTGAACCATAAAAGGTAGGCTATAAAAACAACTAGCTATAACTATTCCTGAAAAAGTAAAAACCAATCTTACTCCAAAAACTTCTTCAAAAAAAACTCCAATAGGAGAGTTCAAAGAGAAACTCCAAAGTATATAAAATCCCAAAACAGAGGGTGGTAAAACGATTGGTAAAGCTGTAAATGCTTCAAGGATTGGTTTAAATTTGGATTTTGTTTGAGATAAATACCAAGCCAAAGGAACAGATATAAAAAAGAGTATAAGTGTGGTTAGAAATGCCAATTTAAAAGAGAGTAAAAATGGTTCAAACTCTATATTTTGTAGAATCTCAATCATTTTTAGTCTCAACAATAGATATATGAGAAGCTTTTATCATAGCCTTTAAATTGTCATTTATTTGTAAGTTCATTTTTTCTAAAGATTCTTTTGTGATTATAGCTTCCAAAATTTCATCTTCAAAGGAGAGAAAAAGTGTTGCCAAAAGTTTTCCCAACTCTATTTTGAGAAGTTTTACTTCCAAAATATTTGAAAAACTAATCAATCCATCAAAATTTTTTCCAACTACTATATTTGATGGATTTATTCCCAAAACAACCCTTTGTTCAACTTTTTGTGATAACTCCAAAGCCATCATTTTTAGATGGCTTGTTTGGGTTTTGAAAGTTACAATACTTATCCCATCAAAACTTTGAATATCTGTGATTATTGCTTGGATTTTATTCATTATTTAACTTCATATCCATAATTTTTAAATATCTCTTTTGCTTTAGCACTTAATATAAAGTCATAAAAACTCTTTACTTCTTTATTCTTTTTTGCGTTGTTAAGTATTACAATACCTTGATTTATTGGCGTATATAAAGAAGAATCAACTGTAATCCAGTTTATATTCTCTTTATATTGAGACATTTTTTTGTCATATAAGGCTGATTTTGCAACAAAACCTAAATCAGTTGCCGTTGTTGCATATGTTAATGCTTGAGAAATAGATTCTGCATATACAAATTTAGTATCAATTCCTTCAATTTTTGCATTTTTTAAAGCTTCTAAAACAGCTTTTCCATAGGGTGCTGTTTTTGGGTTTGCAATTGCAATTTTTGTGATATTTTCATCTTTTACAAGATTTATACCTTTTGTAAAATCCAAAGCTTTTGAACTTATAATCGCCAAACTTCCTTGGGCATAAATCTCAGGTTTATTAACTGCTAATTTTTCATCAAATAAAGCTTGAGGATATTTCATATCAGCTGACATAAAAAGTTCAAATGGTGCTTGATTTTTCATCTGAGCAACCAATTTCCCACTATTTCCAAAAGTTGGTAAAACTTTTGTATCAGGATTTGTTTTGTTGAACTCTTTTATTAACTCTTCCATTGCATAACTTACATTTGCAGCAACGGCAATTTTAATCTCTCCTGCAAAAACAAAACCACATAAAAGCAATAATCCTAGTGCTATTTTTTTCATAATTTTCCTTTTAAAATCACTATTTTCCTATCATCACATCTGATGATTTTATGATGGCACAAATCTTTGTACCAACTTCAATATTTAGATTTTTTAGAGAACTTGTAGTGATTACAGAAGCTATTTTATCGCCATTTCCAATATCTATTAGAACTTCACAATTAACTTCATCTTTATTTACAAAATCCACTACTCCAAAAAATTGATTTCTAGCACTAATATTCAAAGATGTATCTGTTGAAATCAGTACATTGCTTGATTTAAAAATAGCAACAACTTCATTTTCAACATTTAAATTCAGATTTTCAACAGCACTATTTGTGATAACAGATACGATTGTGCAACCACTTTTTAACTCTAATGTTACTTGTGAATTAACATTTCCTTTTGAAATATCTATTACTTTACCAACTATTTGATTTCTAGCACTTATTTGCATTGAAAATCTCCTTATGTCTTTTAATGTTCCGTTTTCTATGGTTGTCATTCGATTTAAATTTTCAAGAAATTTTTTTTGTTCATTTTTCAAAATTAGATAAGTTTGTACCAAATTTTCACCATATTGTGTCAATTTTGTACCTCCACCGCCAATTCCACCTGTCTCTTTTTCAACAATTGGAGTTGATGCTAGATTGTTCATATTTTCGATAGTTTCCCAAGCAGCTTTATAGCTCAAAGGTACTTCTTTTGCAGCTTTACTAATAGAACCTGTCTCTTTTATAGCCAAAAGAAGGGCTATTCTTTTTTCTAGTAAAAAAGGTTGATTTAAAATCTCTAGTGTTAAATTGGACGATATTTCCATAGTTTCCTCTTACATTAATCTTTAGTAAAAAACTATTGAATTTTAACGCTATATACCTTAATATATAATGATAGATTTTAGTTAGAGAATTCTTTGAAGATTTCTTGATTTTTTGAATATATTTTATAAATTGTATCTTTGTAATTAAACTCCAAATAGTTAGCGTGAAGCCATAACCTATGGGATTTTGTAACTTCAAATCTATCCTCTTTACTCAAAGTTTTATTTAGATAGTTTTCTGCATTTTCATCGTCAACTCCATAAATAGGGTCTCCTAAAATAGTATGTCCAATATGGTGTAAATGAACTCTTATTTGATGTTGTCTTCCAGTCAAAGGTTGTGCTTCAACCAAAGTTATATTTTTTGTTTTATTATATTGCAAAGGTTTTATTATAGTTATGGAATCTTTTCCATTTGGACAAACTTTCATTCTAACACCTATTAATTCACCCTCTTTATCAAGGGGTTCATCAATTTTTATTTCATCTTTTATTTCGCCCCTTGCTATTGCTAGATATGATTTATGATATTTTTTTTCTTGGAACATATCTTTTAGGGCAACTTCACTTTTTTTTGTTTTTCCAACAATCACAAGACCTGAAGTTTCAGCATCAATTCTATGGACTAAATTTGCATCTTCTCCAAAATGAAATCTAATTTCATCAAGCAATGAATACTCTGTATTTTTAGAAATTGGATGAACCATAAGGTTTGTTGGTTTATCAAAAATAGCAAAATCTTCAAACTCCAAAAGAGGCTTTAATCCCCTAGAAATTCCCTCAAAACTTGCTATAAAAATAGTATCAGTAGGAATAGTATCTCCAGCGTTTATAGTGTTCATATTTTCATCAAAAACTCTACCTTTTGATGTGATTCTTTGGGCATTTTTAGGGGTAAAATTCAAATCTTTCATCAAAAATAATTGAATCTTTTTGTCTTTTATGGCTGTGTATTTTTTGAGAGTAAATGGCAATTTTTATCCTGTTTTTTAATATTGATTTTAATTGAATTAGATACAATATCATACTAAAAATAATAAGAATTTTTAATAAATTTAACACAAGTAATGATGATAAGGGATACAAATGGTTGAAAGATATGCAAGACCTGAGATGAGTGCAAAATGGACTCAACATGCAAGATATGCTGCATGGTTAGAAGTTGAAAAAGCAGCTGTAAAAGCTTGGAATAAACTAGGATTAATCCCTGATGAGGATTGCAGAAAAATCGTTGAAAATGCTACATTTTCAGTTGAAAGAATAGAAGAGATTGAAGCAGTTACAAAACACGATTTAATTGCATTTAATACAAGCGTAAGTGAGAGTTTAGGAGAAGAGTCAAGATGGTTTCACTATGGTATGACAAGCTCTGATGCTGTTGATACAGGTGTTGCAATTCAGATGAGAGACTCTTTACAAATAATTATTGAAGATGTAAAAATGCTTATGGAATCTATCAAAAAAAGAGCATTCGAACACAAAATGACTTTGATGGTTGGAAGAAGTCATGGAATTCACGGAGAGCCTATAACTTTTGGTCTTACTTTAGCTGTTTGGTATGATGAAGTGGCAAGACATTTAAAAAACCTTGAAGAGACTATGGAAGTAATAGCTGTGGGACAAATCTCAGGAGCTATGGGAAATTTTGCCCACGCACCACTTGAACTTGAAGAGTACGCAATGGCTGAACTTGGACTTAAATATGAGCCTTGTTCAAATCAAGTAATTCACAGAGATAGATACGCAAGACTTGCTACATCTTTAGCACTTTTGGCTTCTTCTGTTGAAAAATTTGCTGTTCAAGTGCGACACTTACAAAGAACAGAAGTTTATGAAGCAGAAGAGTATTTTGCAAAAGGGCAAAAGGGAAGTTCTGCAATGCCACATAAAAGAAATCCTATTTTAACTGAAAATATTACTGGACTTGCAAGAATGATTAGAGCTTATGCCGTTCCTGCTATGGAAAATGTGGCTCTTTGGCATGAAAGAGATATAAGCCACTCTTCAACTGAGAGATTTTGGCTTCCAGATGCGTTTATTACAACAGATTTTATGCTTCACAGAATGAATAGCGTAATTGCAAATCTTACGGTTATGCCTGAAAATATGATGAAAAATCTAAACCTAACTGGTGGATTAGTATTCTCTCAAAGGGTATTGTTAGAGCTTCCACTTCAAGGAGTGAGCAGAGAAGATGCTTATAGAATCATCCAAAGAAACGCAATGAAAGTTTGGGAAGAGATACAACAAGGAAAATCTACTACAAATGAAAAAGGTGAGTCTTTATATCTTCAATATCTACTTGCAGATGATGAATTAAGAAGTAAATTAAGTGAAGAGCAAATAAGAGAGTGCTTCAATTATGAGTACTATACAAAAAATGTGGACAAAATTTTTAATAGAGTATTTAAGTAAACAATAAATTTTAAGGTAAGAAATTATGGCAATAATGATTCGAAAAAGAAATGGTCGAAAAGAGATTTTAGATATTACTAAAATTCAAAAAATGACTATTGAAGCAACTGCTGACTTAGATGGTGTTAGTCAAAGTGAGTTAGAACTAGATGCTCAAATAAAATTCATTGATGGTATGAGTTCTTCGGATATTCAAGATGCACTTATAAAAACTGCCGTTGAAAAAATAGATATAGATGTACCAAACTGGACATTTGTTGCAGCAAGACTTTTTATCTTTGATTTATATCACAGAGTTGGTAAGGCGACACATGGAATAAAAGGTGAGCCTTATTGTCACTTAAAAGAGTATTTAAGATATGGTAAAGAGTCAGGTAGATTGATACCAAATTTGGGAGAAGGTTTTGATTTAGATGATTTAAACAAATACATTGACCCAAATAGAGACTATTTATTCAATTATTTAGGTGTAAAAACTCTTTATGATAGATATTTAATCAAAAATAAAAATGGTGAACCAATAGAATTACCACAACATATGTTTATGGCAATAGCTATGTTTTTGGCTCAAGATGAAAAAAATAAACAACAATGTGCAAAAGAGTTTTATGATGTAATCTCTAAATTTGAAGTTATGTTGGCAACTCCAACATTATCAAATGCAAGAACAAACAGACACCAATTATCATCTTGTTATATTGGAAGTTCTCCTGATAATATCGAAGGTATTTTTGATGGTTACAAAGAGATGGCACTTCTATCTAAATATGGTGGAGGAATTGGTTGGGATTGGACTCAAATAAGAGCTTTGGGTGGAGTTATTGATAACCACAAAAGTGCAGCGGGTGGAACTGTTCCATTTTTAAAAATCACAAATGATATAGCTTTAGCAGTTGATCAGTTGGGAACTAGAAAAGGTGCTATTGCTGTTTATTTAGAGCCATGGCATATGGATATAATTGATTTTATAGATTTGAAGAAAAATTCAGGGGAAGAGAGAAGAAGAGCTCACGATTTATTCCCAGCTTTATGGATTAGTGATCTATTTATGGAGAGAGTTTTAGAGGATTCTTATTGGACTTTATTTGATCCTTATGAAGTAAAAGATTTATCTGAACTTTATGGAGAAGAGTTTAAAGCTAAGTATATCTCTTATGAAAATGATGAAAGAGTTACTAAAAATAGTATGAAAGCAAAAGATTTATGGAAAAAAATCTTAACTTCATATTTTGAATCGGGAAGCCCTTTCTTATGTTTTAAAGATACAGCAAATAAAGCAAATCCAAATTCACATGTGGGACATATTAGAAGTTCAAATCTTTGTACGGAGATTTTCCAAAATACAAAACCAAATCATTATCTAATCAAATTAGAGTTTGAAGATGGAACAATCCAAACTTTTGAAGAAGAGGATTTGGTATTAGTTGATGGTGGAATTACTAAAAAAGCAAATAAAGTTTCTGCCCTTGATAGTATCAATGGAAAAAGAGTATTTATCGTAGAAAAAGAGAAAATAGATGGTGATACAGCTGTTTGTAACTTGGCTTCTGTAAATCTTTCAAGAATCCACACAACTGAAGATATAAAAAGAGTTGTTCCAATAGCTATTAGAATGCTTGATAATGTAATAGATTTAAATTTCTATCCATTAAGAAAAGTAAAAGCTACAAACTTAAAATCAAGAAGTATAGGTCTTGGAGTAATGGGTGAAGCTGAAATGTTGGCTGATTGTAAACTTGTGTGGGGTTCTACTGAACACTTCAAAAAAATAGACAAAGTAATGGAAGCTATCTCTTATAATGCTATTTTATCAAGTTCAAATTTAGCTACTGAAAAAGGTATTTATCCAACATTTGAGGGTTCAAAATGGAGTGCTGGAATAATGCCTCATGACCACGCACCTCAAGCTGTAAAAGCATTGGTTGATAGGGATTTATTTGATGATGGTTGTGATTGGGAAGCTTTAAGAGAAAAAGTAAAAAAAGATGGAATGAGAAATGGTTATTTAATGGCAGTTGCTCCAACTTCATCTATCTCTATTTTGGTGGGAACAACTCAAGCTATAGAGCCAGTTTATAAAAGAAAATGGTTTGAAGAGAACTTATCAGGACTTATTCCTGTGGTTGTTCCAAAACTATCTCCTGAAACTTGGAGTTTTTATACACCAGCTTTTGAAATTGACCAATTACAAGTTATTAAAGCTGCTGCAATTAGACAAAAATGGATTGACCAAGGTCAATCTACAAATATCTTTATGAGTTTAGATAAAGCAAGTGGAAGATACTTACATGAAATCTATACATTAGCTTGGAAATTAGGACTTAAATCAACATATTATTTAAGAAGCCAAAGTCCAGAAGCTAGAAATGATGTAGAAGATAGAAGTATGGAGTGTAGCGGTTGTCAGTAAGATAACCTTACATTTCTTACATACTAAATATTTAATAAATACAATAAAATTTTATAAAAAACAGAGGACCTTTAATGGAAAGAAAAACCATATACAACCCAGAATCAAAAGAGAGCTTAAATGATAGAAGAGTTTTTGGTGGAAATAGCGATGGAATGATAAACTTCACCAAAATGAAATATCAATGGGCTTTAAATCTTTGGGATACAATGGAAGCAAATACTTGGTTTCCAAAAGAGGTTCAAATGACAGGAGATGCAAAAGATTACAAATTTTTGACTCCTGCTGAAAAAAGAATGTATGATTTAGTTTTATCTCAACTTATTTTTATGGACTCTTTACAAACAAACAATCTTATGGACAACATAAATCCATATATAACAGCTCCTGAAATAAATGCTTGTTTATCAAGACAATCTTATGAAGAAGCAAATCATAGTAAATCTTACGCGGTTATGGTGGAATCGATTTCTGATAACACAGATTTGATTTACGATATGTGGAAAAATGATGTAAAGCTTAGAGAAAAAAACAATTATATTGCAGAGGTTTACAAAAATCTTTCTGGTGAAATAACTGATGAAAAGATACTTTTAGCACTTTTTGCAAATCAGATTTTAGAGGGATTATATTTTTATGCTGGATTTGCAGCTATGTATGCCCTTGGAAAATCGGGAAAAATGCTTGGAAGCTCACAAATGATTAGATTTATCCAAAGAGATGAAGTAACACATCTTTTACTTTTCCAAAATATGATAAATAGCACAAGAAAGGAAAGACCAGAACTTTTTACAGCTGAAATTGAAGAGACAGTTAGAAGTATGTTTAGAAAAGCTGTTGATTTGGAAGCTTCTTGGGGAGCATATATTACTCAAGGACAAATTCTTGGATTTACAGACAAAATCATAAGACAATATATCGAATATCTTGCGGATAGAAGACTTGAAGCAGTGGGATATAAACCTGAGTATAATGTAAAACATCCAATTCCATGGGTAGATGGATATGCAAGTTTTAATGATCAAAGAACGAATTTCTTTGAAGGAAATGTTGTGAATTATTCAAAAGGTTCTATTGATTTTGATGATTTTTAAAAAAGAGTTTTTATAAACTTCTTTTTTAATTATTTAAAATTGTTTAGTAAATCTGACATCCTTTTTAAATCAATTTTATTATTTATTATATGAGGATATTTTTCTTCTATAAGTTTTTGATTTTCCTTATCTTTACTTATAATATTTTTCATTATATAATTTATCATCTCTTGTTGTTTTAGAGATTCTTCTTTTATATTAGATAAATCTTTGATATTTTTTTCAACTTCTTGTAATTTTAAATTTAATTCCTTATTTTCTATATATTTTTCTTCTAGTTTTAGTTTATTTTCTATATAAATACTATTTTTTTCTTCTAATAATCTATTTAATTTAGTAATTTCACTATCTTTTTTACTAAAGGTTTCATCAAAACTAACTTCTAATTCTATAAATTTTTTTTGTAAATCAGAAAATTCTTTTTTTGTTAAAACTTTGTCATTACTAATTTGTTTTAATTTATTTTGATGTTTTATCCATAACCAGTAAATAAAATTACTTGCAAAAGGTAAAATTAATATGTAAATTAAAGTTAAAGAAAGAGGAATTAATAATCCAGTACCTAATAAAACTTGATAATATATATCAAATCCATTCCATAAACTAATTTTTTCTTGAGGATAAATAGTTTTTATTAAATCGAATTTTTCATTTAATTTCATTTCCCCATCAAAAATAATCATTATTAATTTATAGTTACAAATTATCCAGTAAAATGTAAAAGAGCCAGGTAATGGGCTATTTGTTCTATCATATAAGTGAGCTTTAAATGAGTTTATAATATCTTGCATTCATATCCTTATAAATAATAAATTATTTTATCGAAATAATAAAAAGATATAAATTAATTATTGGAGACTAAAATGTTTACACAAATAATATTACCAAGATTCGCAGAAACGGACGCGTTAGGGCATATCAACAACAACACTTATGGATTATGGTTTGAAGCAGGAAGAGAGCCTATTTTTAGACTTTTTATGCCTGAATTAGATGTAAAAAAGTGGAAGTTAATAATGGCTCATAGCTCTTTTGATTTTTTGAAAGAGGTTTTTTGGGGCAAAGAGGTGATTGTCAAAACAGCCATTGCAAAGATAGGAAATAGCTCTTTTGAGATAAAACATGCAATATATCAAGACAACAAACTTTGTACTATGGGAAAAGCTATTTTAATCCATTATGATTTTAGTTCAAAAATATCTGTAGCTATTCCTACAAATCTAAAAGATGAACTTCAAAAACATCTTTTTGAAGAGCATTGGCCAGCAACTTTAGATGAATTAATAGTAAAATGATAAAAGTTAGCCATTTAGACCATTTGGTTTTGACCGTAAAAGATATAGATAAAACAGTAGATTTTTATACAAAAGTTTTGGGTATGGAAAAAGAGGTTTTTAAAGGTTCAAGGGTTGCTTTAAAATTTGGAAACCAAAAAATCAACTTGCACAAGTTAGGAGCTGAATTTGAGCCAAAAGCTTTTAATGTAAAAGATGGAAGTGCTGATTTATGTTTTATAATAAATACGCCTTTAATTGAAGCAATAAACCATATAAAATCTTTTGAAATCAAGATTGAAGAGGGGATTGTAAGTAGAACGGGTGCTATGGGAGAGATAGAATCTATTTATTTGAGAGACCCTGATAAAAATCTAATAGAGTTATCAAACTACAAAAGCAAGTAAAACTTGCTTTTATTTTAGAGTCTCTTCCAAAACTTCTGAAAATCTTTTCCAAGATTTTTTATCCGCATCTTCCCTATAACTTTTCGCACCAAATACTGAAAACGCATGGGGAGCTTTGCTATAAGTTATCATTTCGTGTTCTATTCCTGTATTTTCTAATTCAACAGCTAAAGATGAAAATTCAGTGAAAGGAACTACCGTATCTGCACTTCCATGGAAAACAACAATTTTTCCTTTTGTATTTTTATAATTTTGTCCAGAAGGTGTTGCTAAATTTCCATGAAAAGGAATAAATGCTTTTAGATTTGCACCACTTCTTGCCATTTCAAGAATAGCACTTCCCCCAAAACAATACCCCATTCCAATAGAATTTTGAGTATTTAATCCAACTTTTTTGGCTTCTTCAAATCCTGCATTTAATCTTTTTTTCATCTCATCTCTATTGTCATAAAGTGATTTTGTCATAGCTTTTTTATCTTCAAGTTTTGTTGGACGAATATTTTTTCCGTATAAATCAGCCACAAAAACTGCATATCCTAAATCATTTAACATTTTTGTTCTTTTGATTTCATAATCAGTTATTCCATCCCAATCGTGAATCATATAAACCAAAGGAGCATTTTTTGATGGGGAATTGTAATATCCCTCATACTCTTTTCCATCAATTTTGTAAGTTATGTTGTTTGCAAAAGCAAATAAACCAAAAGCTAAAGTTGATAAAACTATTTTTTTCATAAATTTCTCCTATTTAAACTCATCTTCTTCTTTGTGATAATATTTATTTACGCCATTAAAACCCTCTAAGAAATATAAAAAGTGATTTACTTTTTCTATCTCTTCTTCTGTAATTTTCCCTTTTTGTGAAGGCATTACTTTGAAGTGTTTAATAACTCCTTCTAAACAAATAGTTTTTGATAAATCAGGGTTATAAACATAATCTTTTAAAAAATCGTTTGTTTGGTGAAGGTGGAATTCTATGTCTTCTCTACTTCCAATTTGTTGTTTTAATCTAAAAGAGATTTCATTTCCTGTTGGTGCTTTTAGATTTAAAGTTTTATTGTTTTCTTCAATAAAGTTTTTCATCAAAAGTGGAATTGGCATTGATTTTTCATGACAACTCATACATTTATTTTCAAAAATCTTTTCACCCATATTATATTTGTCTCTGTCGAACTCTTCAGGAAGTTGTGAACCAAATAAAAATCCTGCTGTTAAACAAAATAGTGCAATCTTTTTCATCTAAAACTCCTTTTTATAAATTCTATCACAAAAAAAGGATAAAAAAAGTCTTTTATTCTTACAATGGCAAAAAAATTTAGGATAAGAAATGTTTGAGAGATTAAAAAATTTTGTTGAAAATCAGATTGATAATTTTGGAAATTTTAAATACAAAATTGAAGAAGAAGGAGAATATTTTTATTTGATATTTAGTGAAATATTGGGGAAAGATATAAAAAAAGAGATAACTTTTAGATTTATTGATGATACTCTTTATTTGCATTCCATAAGCTATGGATGGAAGGCTGTAGAAAAGGGTGCTAATAATAAATATTTTTGGATAGAAATTTTGGAAAAAGATTAGAAGATATACCTAAAAAAGGCTTGTTTAAAGCATTTTTTTCGCTAAAGTAGATATAATATCCAAAATTATGTTACCCTAAGGAAAGTATATGACAATAGGTAAAAGAATATTAGCACTTTTAGGATTGCTTATATTATTTATAGTTTATTCTGTTTACTCTTTTGATTATGATAAGACATTGACAAAAGAACAATTTGAGCAACCTCAAGAGGAAAATGGATTTATTACAACCATAAAAAATAAATTGGTTTCTTTGGTTGGTTCTGATGATGATAGTGCAAAAGGAAAACCTTTGTCATTTGATTTGGTTAAGCAAAATGGTGTAGTTACTATAAATGGAACATTCAAAGATGAACAGCAATTAAAAGATATAAATGATATTTTAAATATCAATAACAAGGGAGATTTAAAATATGAACCTTCTATCTCTATGGATGTTGAATTATTAAATAAAATAGCATCATTAGTTACTCCTTTTAAAGATTTTTTCTTTGATGGAGCAAAATTATCGGTTTCAAATGGACAAGTATTATTAGATGGAAAATTAAAAGATACAAATTACAAGGATTTGTTAGAATCTATTATTGCTAGAGTTGATATAGATATAAAAACAAATGTTCAAGAACCAGCAATTTCAGAAATTCAAGATATAGTGGAAGGTTCAAAAGAGAGTATAACTTCTTCAGCAGTTTTAGAAGATTCTAAAACAACAGATATTGTTTCTCCTGAAAAAGATATGAATGAATCAACAACTACCAAAGAAGAAGTGCCATCTCAACAAACTACAAATGAGATAAAACAAGAAGATTCTGTTACAAAACAAGAGGTTCAATCTATTGTAGAAAAACCAGTTTCAGAAACTAAAGTTGAAGATAAACCAAAAGATGAATTTGTGCCTAAAGTAATCCCTAGAAAAGATATTAAACTTTCTGATAAATCCAAAGAGGTACAATCTAAAATTAATCAGATATTAGCATCTAAAAAGATATCTTTCCAAAGAAGAAGTTCTAAAATGACAGATGATTCAGCTTTAGCTGTTCAAGAGATTGTAAAAATCTTGAAAGAAAATTCTAATATCTCTATTGAAATAGGTGGACATACTGATTCAAGAGGTAGAGATTCATTAAATAAAAAAATATCTCAAGAGAGAGCTAGCAGTATTATGGATTATTTAGTTTCACAAGGTGTTGATAAAACTAAATTGACAGCTATTGGTTATGGAGAAGAGTATCCTATTGCAAAAGATGATGAAAATGGTTTATCAGAAGCAAATAGAAGAGTAGAATTTATTATTATAGGGGAATAAAAGATATGTTAGAAGTAGCTTCATTAATAGTTGTTAATTTAATTATAGCAACTGTTATAGGTTTTATTATAGGTTTAATAGTTGGAAGGGCTAGTGTGTGGAGTTTTTCAAGCAACCCTACTCCAACTATCTCTTCTCAAGCACAAACAGGAATAAATCCTGTATTTAAGAAAAATTCTAGTGTTGATAATAAACCCTTAGTTTTAAGTTCCCCAAAAGCAGCAGGAAAAGACAATCTAAGAAAGATTAAGGGTATAGATTATAAAGTAGAAGAGGATTTAAACAATTTAGGTATTTATCACTTTGAACAAATTTCAAAATGGTCAAGTAAGAATTGTGATTGGATTGATGAGTTTTTATTGTTACCTGGTCAATCAAAAAAATTTCAATGGGTTGAACAAGCAAAAATTCTAGCTTCAGGTAGAGATACTGTTTATAGTAAGAGAATTGAGGAAGAAGAATCAGGAATTAAAGTTGTAGAGGAAAAAGAGGAAATTAACTAGAATAGTTCTAGTTAATTTTAAACATTTACTTTTCTAAGTTCTCTTATTATTTTCTCTATATCTTGAGAATATAATCTTGCTTTTTCAGAGTTGTATTGCCAACCACCATTATAACTACTCCAAACTTTTTTCCAATCATTTTTATGTATTTTTTGCCAATAAGTAAGTTCACTTACTGCAGTTTTTGTGGCAAATTTAAAATCTGATATTAGTTTAGTTGCTAGGATATTTCTATTCCAAGAGGTATCTTTTACATTGTTTCTACTGATTACAGTTTTGATGTTTGCTTGATACAATCCATAATCTTTACTATCAACATTTATCATGTATTTTCCAAGTTCAGACTCTTTAATTGCTATGGCCATTAAACTGTAACTCAAACCGTATTTCTCTCCCTCTACTTTTATCTCTTTTAGGGTTTTAATTTCTTCTGTTGTTAATTTTTCTGCATTGAAATCTAAGGCAAAAATATTAGAAATTAGTAGTGATATAAATAAAATAATTTTTATATTCACAGGTTTCTCCTTTATTTATTCTTAAAAAATGTCTACAATTATATAGTAAAATGAAAACATTGTCAAATTTTACTATGAAATACTAGTTTTTTGGTACTTTAATATGTATTTTAGTTTGTAAGAATTATAATTCTACAAAATTTTTGTGAAGAATTTGTGACCTTGGAAAAAAGAGAATTTAAAAAAATAATAAAAGAAATTGGTTTTAATAGCCAAAGTAAATTTGTGGAAGAGATAGGTGTAAAAGCTACAACTTTTACAACATATAAAAGAGTACCTGCACATATTGTGCGAATAGTAAACTTAGCACTTTTAGCTAAAAGAAGTGGTGCAACTATTGAAGAGATTAAAAGTTCTATCAAAATAGAACAATAATCTTAATTCATACCAATATCTATATATTTTCTAACTTTTTTTATTTCATCACTATCAAAAATAGCTTCAATAACCTCTTTTGAATCATCCCTTGTTACATTCCCAAAAGGCGATATAATAGCACTTCCCTTGCCCATATTTTCATCAGCACTGTTTGATGCAATCACAAAACATTGATTTACCAAAGCCAAAGATTTTGAGATAGTTTCATAG
>JBBITK010000058.1:0-14417 GCA_037440805.1 Arcobacter sp.
GATAACAAATCAGACAAAATTGAGTCAGCAAATGCTATTACAAAACTTATTTCATCAGATAAAGTAACAGCTGTTATAGGTGCTTTGACTTCTACAAATACCATGGCAATGACAAAAATAGCAGAAGATGCAAAAGTTCCAATGGTAGCTCCTGTGGCTACAAATATTTTGGTAACAAAAAGAAAAGAGTTTACCTCTAGGGTATGTTTTTCAGATGCTTTTCAAGGGGAAGTTGCCTCTAATTTTGCTATTAATAACCTAAAATTAAAAAAAGCAGTTTTAATAACAGATGTTAAGCTTGATTATTCAATAGGAATTTCAAAAGTATTTACAAAAAACTATCAAAAAATGGGTGGAGAGATTATTCAAACTATCAAGATAAACTCTGGAGATACTGATTTTAAAGCAGCTTTATCAAATATAAAAGCTCTAAATCCAGAACTTATATTTTTCCCTATTTATTCAGCAGAAGCTGGACTTATAGCAAAACAAGCAAAACAGCTTGGGATTACAGCTAAATTTTTGGGAACAGATGGAATGACAGCTGATGATGTATTTTTCAAAGCAGGTGGCGATGCAACGGAAGGTTTTTATGCTACAGATTTATACTCTGCTCAAGCACCAAAATCAACAGATCTATCAAAAGAGTATGAAAAAGCTTACAAACTTAAGTTGAACAAAGAAGTTCATCCTTTTGGTGTTTTAAGTGCAGATTCTTATAATGTAATCGTAAATGCAATGAATAATTGTGCAAATCCACAAGATTCAGTTTGTGTAAACAACAACATAAGAGCAACAAAGGATTTTCAAGGGGCTTCGGGGGTTATAACTTTGGATAATGGAGATGCGGTTAGATCAGCAGTTATAAATGAAATAAAAAACCAAGAAAAAGTCTATCTTACGACTGTAAATCCTTAAAATTAGGCTTTGCCTAATTTTACTTTCTAAGGAGAAAAATGGATTTAATTACTCTATTTCAACAACTTGTAAATGGGATAAGTCTTGGAAGTATATATGCCTTAATTGCGATAGGTTATACAATGGTCTATGGAGTTCTAAGACTTATAAATTTTGCCCATGCTGATATTATGATGGTTGGTGCTTTTAGTGCCTTTTTTTTGATGGATAGTTTTCAATCATCTTTAGCTTTTGCAATCTTATTTAGTATTTTTGTATCGGTTTTAATAGGGATTTTAACAGACAAAGTGGCCTATAAACCACTTAGAAATTCGCCTAGAATCTCTCTACTTATAACTGCGATAGGTGTCTCTTTTTTCTTGGAAAATATAGTAAATGTACTTTTTGGAGGAACTCCAAAATCTTTTGTAAATCCAGCTTTTTTTGAACAGACCATCCATATAGGGACAGCTATTTTAACTCCAATAGTAGTTATTGTACCTATTGTAACTTTGATTTTATTATCTATTTTGCTTTTTATTTTATACAAAACAAAATATGGTTTAGCCATAAGAGCTATTGCTTTTGATATAAATACAGTAGCCTTAATGGGAATAAATGTGAACAGAATTATAATGATAGTTTTTATAATTGGTTCGTTTTTGGCTTCAATTTCAGGTATATTTTGGGCAATTTCATATCCAATTTTAACTCCTTATATGGGGGTTATGATAGGACTAAAAGCATTTGCAGCAGCTGTTTTGGGTGGTATTGGTTCTGTTGGTGGAGCAGTTGTTGGAGGATTTATTTTAGGTTTTACAGAAGTTATTTTTGTTGCATTTTTTCCTGAAATGGGTGGATATAAAGATGCAATAGCCTTTGTATTTTTAATTTTTGTATTATTGTTTAAGCCAACTGGAATTATGGGAATAGATTTTGAAAAGAGTAGGTTTTAATATGAACAGAAATTTTATAATTTATCTTTTTTTGAGTATCTCATTTGTTTTGATTTCTCCTTATATTTTTGAGGATTATGGAGTTAGAATTTTAAACAATATTTTTATTTTTATTGTTTTATCTGCTTCTTATAATCTAATAAATGGCGTAACAGGTCAATTTTCACTAGAGCCAAATGGTTTTGTGGCAATAGGTGCTTATATAACGGCTATTTGTCTATTGAGCGAAGATTTAAAACTTGATTTATATCAGTTGGAAGACCCAGCACCTTGGGTTTTAGCACTTAATACTTCTATGATAACAGCTCTATTTTTAAGTGGTTTAGGAGCTACTATCGTGGCTATTTGTTTGGCTTTTCCTGTTTTTAGAGTAAGGGGAGATTATTTGGCTATTGTAACTTTGGGATTTGGATTTATCATAAAAGTTATAGCTATAAATCAGCCAGAAATCACAAATGGTTCCATAGGACTCAATGAAATTCCAGCTTTAGCAAATCTGTATTGGACAGGATTTATAGCTATTTTAACAGTTGTTTTTATGCTAAATATTATCTATTCAAAATATGGAAGAGCTATGAAAGCAGTGAGAGATGATGAAGATGCAGCTAGTGCTATTGGTATAAATACCTTCAAAATCAAAACTTTTGCCTTTGGTACTTCAGCATTTTTTGAAGGCATTGGCGGTGGATTATTGGCTATTTTACTTACAACTATTAGTCCTGATTTGTTTGATTTTTTCTTAACCTTTCAGCTTTTAATAATTATTGTTTTGGGAGGATTAGGTTCTATGAGTGGAGTTATAATAGGAACTATTTTGGTTATTGGTGGAGGGGAATGGCTTAGATTTTTGGATGGTTCTTTAAATATTTTTGGTTATGAAATCCAAGCTCATCCAGGTCTTAGAATGGTTGTTTTTTCTGTGATTTTGATTTTGGTAATGCTTTTTGCAAGGGAAGGTATCATGGGTAAAAAAGAGTTGAGTGATATTTTCAAAAGGAAAAAAAGATGATTTTAAAGCTTGAAAATATTACTAAATCATTTGGAGGAATAAAAGCACTAAATGAAACCTCTTTTGCCATAAATCAAAAGGAGATATTCGGACTTATTGGACCAAATGGTGCTGGAAAAACAACCCTTTTTAATATAATAACAGGAAATTACAAACCTTCAAGTGGTAAGGTTTTTTTGGATGAAATTGATATTACAAACAAAAAAAACTATAAGATTGTAAATTTAGGGATAGCTAGAACTTTTCAAAATATAAGACTTTTTCCTTCTATGAGTGTTTTAGATAATGTTTTAATTGGTCTTGATAATAGTGCTAAATATACATATTTTGAGTCTATGTTTAGATTACCTAGATTTTTTTCTCAAGAGAAAAAGATAAAAGAAAAGGCTTTGGAAATTTTAGATTTTTTGGGAATAGAGAGTTTTAAAGATGATTTAGCAACATCATTATCCTATGGAAATCAAAGAAAAGTTGAAATAGCAAGGGCATTGGCTACAAACCCAAAACTTCTTTTATTGGATGAACCAGCAGCAGGAATGAATCCTCAGGAAACAAATGAATTAGCACAACTTTTGTTTAGAATAAGGGATGTTTATAGTATTACAATATTATTGATAGAACATGATATGAAGTTTGTAAATATGCTTTGTGATAGGGTTTTGGTGTTGGATTATGGAAAAACTATTTTTGAGGGAAATATAAAAGAAGCTATAAAAGATGAAAATGTAATAAAAGCCTATCTTGGAGATTTTAAAGATGCTTAGTGTAAAAAATTTGGAAGTTTTCTATGGCTTAATAAAAGCCATAAAAGGAATAGATTTTGATGTTAAAGCTGGACAAATTGTCTCTTTGATAGGTTCAAATGGAGCAGGTAAAACTTCAACTTTAAAAGCTATTGTAAATGATGTGACAAGAAAAGGCACTATAAATTTTTGTGGAATAGATATTTCCAAACTAAAAACCCACAAAATTATAAAAGAAAAAATAGCTTTAGTTCCAGAAGGAAGAAGGGTTTTTATAAATTTAAGTGTTGAAGAGAATCTTAGATTGGGTGCATTTAATAATGATAAAAACTATACAAAATTAAAAGAACATATTTATAAACTTTTTCCAAGACTTGAAGAAAAAAGATCTCAATTAGCTGGAACAATGAGTGGTGGAGAACAACAAATGTTGGCTATTGGAAGAGCTTTGATGAGTTCCCCAAAACTTTTGATGTTAGATGAACCTTCTTTGGGATTGGCTCCCAAAATTGTTTCTGAACTTTTTGAGATAATTTTAAAATTAAAAGATGAGGGAATAACTATTTTGCTTGTGGAACAAAATGCAAATTTAGCTCTAAAAATTTCTGATTGGGCTTATGTTTTGGAAAATGGAGAAGTTGTTTTACAAGGTATCGGTAGAGATTTAATGGGTATGGATGAAATAAGAGCCAAATATTTGGGCGGTTAAACCACGATTAATTAATTATAAATATAATAAAAATATTAAATATTACAAGGAATACAATGTTTTTAATGAAATTACAATCTAAAGAGAAGTTCTCTTTTTTACATTTAGCTCACTATTTAGCAAGAATAGATGGTGTTTATGGGGCAAAAGAGGAAGAGATTATTTTGGAGTATTGTGATGAGATGGGGATTGAAAATATAACTTCTTTTAATTTAAATGATTTTGATTTGGATAAAAATCTAAATGATTTTAAATCCAAAGAGAGCAAAAGAATAGTTCTTTTAGAACTTATGATTTTGATTCATATAGATGCAACTTTTCATATAAATGAGATTGAATTGATACAAAAAATCACTGAAAAATTTAACATTTCTATACAAGAAGTGGAGGCTTATTCCACTTGGGGAAAATCTGCAGCAATATTATATGAGACTGGAAAAGTTTTCATAAATAAAGAATAATTAGATTTTAGCTTTAAAATTTGAAAAATTTTGATAGAATATAATTATGGAAATATTAGAAACTTTAAATAATAGAATAGAAAAAATTTTAGAAGATTATGAAAAATTGAGGCTTGAAAACAAATCTCTTAGGGATGAGATAAGTGAGCTAAAAAACCAAAATAATGAATTGATGATAAATAATCAGAATATAATTTTAAAAATAGATGATGTTTTGTTGGGGAAAAAAGGCGAAAATAGATGAGTAATTCAGAGATTAATTTTCACATAAACCATATGGTTTATACCATAAATGTTGATGAGGATTTAAGAAGAGAGATTACTAAGCATTTGGATCCAGAAAAAACTAACGATACAAAGGATTTGTTGGCAGCTTATATTAGAATTACCCAAGAGTTTGCCCAATACAAAAAAAACTTACAAGAGATTTCAAATAAGCTTGAAAAATACTAATAAATCAGCTTTTTCCATATTGGAAGTGTTGATAACTTTGGTTGTTTTTGCAATAGTTTTATCTTTTGCTATACCAAAGTTCTTAAATATTACTGATAAAACCAATCTTACAAAACTAAAATCAGAAGTTGCATTGATTCAAAATGGTATAACAAAAGCCAAAACCAACAATATTTTATTAGGAAAAGATGAAAATATTACTATTTTAGATGAAGCAAAAAATAATACAAAAGATGAAAAACTTTTTACAAAAGTTGTAGATTTACCAATAATTGCTACAAATAGTTCAATTAAACAAAAAGGCTTTTGGTCAAAAATAGATGACAAAAACTACCAGTTTTATTTAAGTGATGAGAAGATGGTTTTGTACTCTTTTGAAGATGATAACTTTGTTTGTAAAAGTTCATTTGATTTGTGTCAAGAGGTGCAATAGTGTATTTTTATGAAGTGGCTATTTTAAAATCTCCTTTAAATAATCTAACTTATCAAAGTGAAACTCAAATCAAAATAGGGCAAAAAGTCTTAGTAAAACTGCAAAATAGAAAACAGCTTGATGAAGCTGTAATTATAAAAGAGGTTGAAAAACCAAGCTTTAAATGTAGTTTTATAGAGCAGATTTGTGAAGAGTATTTTGATGATAAAATGTTACAAATAGCAAGTTTTATATCCCAATATTATGTTTGCTCTTTGGGAGAATCACTAAGTATATATACTCCTTTTGATAATACAGAATATATAACTAATAATACTGTTTTTGATAGTCAAATAGTTTTATCAACTCAACAACAAAAAGCTTATGAGTTTTTGAAAAACCACAAACAAGCACTTTTATTTGCAAATACAGGTTCTGGTAAAACTGAAATTTATATAAAAACCATTGAAGAGTATCTAAATAGCCAAAAACAGGCTATTTTACTTATGCCTGAAATCTCTTTGACTCCACAAATGCAAAAAAGATTGGAAAAAGTTTTTGGTAAATGTATAGCAATATGGCACTCAAAAGTTACACAAAAAAAGAAAAAAGAGATTATTGAAGGGTTGCAAAGTGGAGATATAAAACTCATTGCAGGTGCAAGATCGGCTCTTTTTTTACCTTATCAAAATTTGGGCGTTATAGTAGTAGATGAAGAGCATGATGAGTCTTATAAAAGTGATTCTAAACCAAGACTAAATGCCAAAGATTTAGCTATTTATATGGCTAAAAAATTTGATATTCAACTAATACTTGGTAGTGCAACGGCATCTTTGGGTTCTTTTCATAAAATGCCATTTTTTAGACTTCAAGAGACTTTTTTTGAAACAAAAAAAGTTTATAGTTTTGATGAGAGTGATGCTAGAATTTCTGGAAATATAATTGCAAAAATAAACAAATATCTTGAAGCAAAAAATCAAGTAATAGTCTTTTTGCCAACTAGAGCAAATTTTAAATATCAAATCTGTACCACTTGTGGAAAATCTGTCGAGTGTCCATTTTGTTCTGTTTCCATGAGTTTGCACAAAAATGATTTAGCTTTGAAGTGTCATTATTGTGGATATACTCAAGCTATACCAAACTCTTGTCCTTCTTGCCATAGTGGAATAATTCATAATTTGCGTGTGGGAACAGCCCAAATTGAAGAGGAATTAAAAGAGCATTTTCCTACAAAAAATATAAAAAGATTTGACCGTGATGAGATACGAACAGATAAACAATTAAAAACGGTTTTAGATGGTTTTAACAAAGGTGAAATTGATATTTTGGTTGGTACACAAATGCTTTCAAAGGGGCATGATTATCACAATGTAAAATTGGCTGTTGTTTTGGGGATAGATTCAGTTTTAAATATGAATTCATACAAAGCAAGGGAAAAGGCTCTCTCTTTACTTATTCAAATAGCAGGTAGAAGCGGAAGAAAAGGCGATGGAGAAGTTGTAATACAAACCAAAAATGAAGAGTTTTTTAAACACTATTTAAAAGAGGCTGATTATAAAGAGTTTTTGGAGAGTGAATTGGTGTTTAGAGAGGAGTTATATCCTCCGTTTATCAAAATGGCAAGGGTTGTTTTTTCCCACACAAATGGCTTAAAAATCAAAGATGAATTTGATAGAAATGTAGCATTTTTAAAAACTTTGGAGGATATTGAAGTTGTGGGGTTTGGGCAAAGTCCAGTTTTTAAGATTGCTAATAAATATAGATATGAAGTTTTGTTGCGTTCTTCAAATATAAAGGCACTTTTAGGTGCTTTACACTCCATAAAATCTCCTAATGTAGCCATAGATATGGATACAAACTACTAATAAACATAATTTGCTCTTATAGTTTTAACCTAAGATTATTTAACAATATTGTAGAATACCCAAAAATTTTTAGGAGAACTAATGGCTTATACAACAGAAGAATTTAAACAATTAGTAAATGATATTCAATCACAATCTTGGTACAAAAATCCAATCGGATTTGGTATTGCAAGGGTTGATAGAGGGCAATTAAACAAAGATAAAATATTACAAGCAACTTTCCCTGTGATAAATTGGAATGAAAATTTTGGAAGTGCAGCGATATTTTTGAATGCTTTAAAAGTAGCTGGAGAAAATGTAGACACTACAAAATCAGAGTTAGTTTGTAAAATAAGTGATGAGTTTTTGACTTCTTGTATTGAGGCTTTTAGACCTTATATTCCTGAAGCAAAGGGTGATGCACACAAAAATGTTCAAGTTATCTCAACACTTGCATCTTTACCAATAGATTCAGGATTTACAGCTGATGATTATAGAGTTGTATTTATTTTTGAAGATGTAGCACCTGAATCAACTGAATCTGTATATTTAAAACTATATGCACTTTCAACAGCAAAAGCACCACTTAGAAGCTTAAATCTAAATGGTGCATTTGGAAAACTTCATAACTGTGCGTGGGTTGGAAATCAACCAATCGAACTTGACTGGTTAAGAGCAAATGAAATCGTTTTAAAACTTTCAGGAAAATATCCAAATATTGATTTTGTGGACAAATTCCCAAGATTATTACAACATGTAATTCTTGCTGATAACACAAGAATCTTAGATTCAGGAAAAGTTAGAATGGGAGCTCAGTTAGCAGCTGGAACAACTGTAATGCCAGGAGCTGCATATATCAACTTCAATGCTGGAACTTTAGGTTCAGTTATGGTTGAGGGAAGAATCTCTTCAAGTGCAATCGTAGGAGCTGGAAGTGATGTTGGTGGAGGAGCTTCAATTCTTGGAGTTTTATCTGGAACAGATGGAGTTCCAGTTACTATTGGAGAAAATACTCTATTAGGTGCAAACTCTTGTACAGGAACAACTATCGGTGATGGATGTATTTTAGACGCTGGAGTTACAATCTTACCAGGAACTAAAATAGCACTTTCTGATAAAGCAGTTGAGCAATTAAAAGCTATCAACCCAGGAAAAGAGATTTCAAATGTGATGAAAGGAAGCGATTTTATCGGAGTAAATGGAGTTCACTTTAGAGTAAATTCATCTACTGGACAAACTATTGCTATGAGAAGTACAAGAGAAATCAAACTAAACGCTGATTTACATTAATCTTTAGTTTTTAGCTATATTTTTTTAAGGCAAGGAGATTTTCTCCTTGCCTTTTTTTATGGTTGAATTTTATTTTTTTATCAAAATTGTACAAAAGTTGTACATAAAAAGAGTCTCAAAAAAGCAAAATGAGTCATTTGTGAGTCATTTGGTAGGTATAATAATAGGGAAAAGTTTAAAAATCAAGAGAGAAAGAATGAAAAAAGCTATTTACAAACCAACAAAACACAATAATACTAACTGAATTTGATAATTATTGCGAAATATTACTCGATGGTGATTATAAAACTGTTTCTAAAAATGATATTGAGTTTTTTGCTGAAATAAAAATATCATCACTTGATGAGTTAAAGAAAAATATTTTTGTAAATTGTGTAAATAGACCTTTAAATGATATTTTATATTCATATAACACAAATAGATTAACTCCTGAAAATCATCAATATAAGCCATTGATAAAGTTTTTAAACTCTGAAAATAATAGAGTTCTAATAGCTGATGAAGTGGGACTTGGGAAAACTATTGAAGCAGGGATGATTTTTAAAGAAATTGATAAAAGAGAAGAGTTAAAAATATCTTTAATTGTTGTTCCATCATCTTTAACTTTAAAATGGAAAGAAGAGTTAGAAATAAGATTTGATGAGTATTTTACTATCAAAAAAACAAATGAATTTTTAAATTTTATTGAGGAATATGATAGTTATCATTCAAGTAAACTTATGAATGAGAAAATCATCATTTCATATCATACTTTAAGAGATGAAAAAGTAATAAATAAATTGAGAAATAGTTTTTTTGAAGTTGATTTTTTGATAATGGATGAAGCTCATACCATGAGAAATCAAGGGACTACAACTTATGATTCAGCACAAATTATTACTTCATTATCTGAACATATTATATTTTTATCAGCAACACCAGTTCAAAATTCATTGTCAGATTTATTTAATATTTTGACTTTACTTGATGAAGATTATTTTAAAGATTTTGATTATTTTGAAAGGATGATTAGTCCAAACTTTTTGATTCATAAAACTATTGCTTATTTGAGAAACAACTATTTATTGGCAGATATAAAAACTTTGATAATTGAAAATCAAAAAGATAACTTTTCAATGGCTTTGACAAAAGTTTTTGATGAAATTTTATCTTTAGATAGTATTGATAATTTACAAAAAGTAAATTTTATAAATAAATTGATGGATTGTGATTATCTAAGTTTTATAATAAATAGAACAAAGAAAAAAGATGTGGGGCGTTCTATTCCAAGAAGTGCAAAATCTGCAATAATAAATCTAAATGCACAAGAACAAGATTATTATAACAGCGTTATAGAGTTTGTGAAGTTTTTAAATCCTTCAACTCCTCAAGGATTTATAACTATTATGCCTGAAAGAATGGCTAGTTCTTCAATGATTGCTTCATTAGAGAGTTTTAAAGAAGTAAAAGAGAGTGGAAAACTATTTATAAAAGATATTGATGATTTGGAAGATTATTATGAAGATATTGATATACGAAAAGAAGCTATAAAATATTTGGATGATATTATTGAAAAAGGTTCTTTAATAGGTTCTTATGATTCAAAATTTTTGAAATTTGAAGAGATACTAAAAGATATAAAATCTCAAAATATTAAACAAATGATAGTTTTTTCTTTTTTCAAAAAAACTTTAGATTATTTAGAAATTAAATTAAAAGAATTGGGCTATAGTGTAGGAAAAATTCATGGGGATTTTTCTATTGAAGAGAGATTTTCAAAAATCAAAGAGTTTAAAAAAGGCTCTTTTGATATTTTACTTTCATCAGAAGTTGGAAGTGAAGGTCTTGATATGCAGTTTTGTAATGTTGTAATAAATTATGATTTACCTTGGAATCCAATGAGAGTTGAGCAAAGAATAGGAAGAATTGATAGGATTGGTCAAAAGTTTGAAAAACTTCATATTTTTAATCTTTGTATTAGTGGTTCTATTGAAGATAGAATTTATAATAGACTTTATACAAAACTAAACATTTTTGAACAATCTATTGGAGAACTTGAGCCTATTTTAGGAAATTTAGAAGAGAAATTAAATATTTCAGAATTGATTCATTTATCCCAAGAAGAGATAGATAAAAAGATACATTTAGAAGAATTAGCAATAAAAAAACAAGAAATTGAAATAAAAGAGCAAAATTCACAAGTTGATAAACTTTTAAATGAAGATGTAAATTATGAACAAAAAGAGAATAATTTCCTAAATCAAAATAAATTAGATATTTTACAAAATGAGAGTAAAAAAATATTTATCAAATATTTGGAAGAAAATCAAATAAATTTTATAGAGCTAAAAGATGGAAATATCAAACTTTCTAGTGAAAATTTCAAAAGCTTTTTTAATAATCTAAAATCTTCAATGAGTGATAAAAAAACACTAAAATATAAAGAAGAGCGAAGAATTTTACAAAAAATAAATAGATACAAAGAACTAAAAGTTAGTTTCCAAACAAATAATAACGATGAATTCCAAACTTTATATTTGTATTTAAATCATCCAATAATTATGATGATGTTAGGAAATAAAACACATAATACAGTTTATACCAATGTTCTAAATAAAAAATATCAAAATAGGTATGGAGTTGTTTTTAGAGTTGATTTTAAAGCTTTAAAATCAAAATCTATCATAAAAACAATTATTTTAAATCAGAATTTAGAGCTTATGGAAGAGTTGGATTATTTTGAGTTTATAAAAGATTGTAAACCAATGGATGATTTGAAAGATAGTGATTTAGAAAATATAAAAAATAAATCTATTTCTATAATTGCAAAAAATATAGAAAATATAAAAGAAGATGAAGCACAAAGACAACTAAGATTAATAAATATCAAAATAGATTCAATAAATAGCTACTTTGAAAAGCAGATAAATAAAGTCAAAAAACTAGAACAAAAAGTTTTACAAGAAGATGTAAAACGAATGAGAATAGGTGAAATAGAAAATTTAAAAAATCAAAAAGCCAAAAAGATAGAAGAACTTGAAAATCAAAAAGAGATTCAAAGTAGTTTTGAAATTTTGGGTGTAATGGAGATAAGATGATGATGATGATGAATGAATTTAAAAATCTATCAAAAATTAGAAAATCATGGGTTGAAACTACAAAATCTAATGGTTTTGATAATGGTATTAAAAATCTTTTAACAGAGTTATATCCTGATAATGCACATTTTATTTATGAATTACTTCAAAATGCGGAAGACACAGAAGCTACAGAAGTTAAATTTATTTTAAAAAGTGATGAATTGATTTTTCAACATAATGGTAGAGACTTTAATTTTAAAGATATTGAAGGAATTACAAGTATTGGGCAGGGAACAAAAAAAGATGATATTAATAAAATAGGTAAATTTGGGGTGGGCTTTAAAGCTGTATTTGCTTATACAAATACACCATTTATTTATTCAAATAAATTTAATTTTAGTATCAATGATTTGGTAATACCAGTAGAAATTGATAAAAGAAATTATGATTATCCAACTACAATGATTTTTCCTTTTAATAACAAAAATAAATTATCAATAAAAGCTTATGAAGAGATAGAAAAAGGTTTGAATTCTATACAAGATAATACTTTACTTTTTTTAAAAAACATAAATACAATAAAATATGAGTATAAAGATATTTTAAATGAAATAAAAAGAGATGAATTAGATGAAATTAAAATAATTATTACTAATAAAGTAAAGAATGAAAAAACTACTTGGCTTAGATTTAAAAAGTTTTTACCTATGAGTACTAACTTATTTGTTTCTATTGCTTATAAAATTGAAGAAAATATTGAAACAAAAAAAGAACAAATTATTCCAATTGATGGTGAAGTATCAATCTATTTTCCAGCAGAAAAGGAAACTAGCAAATTAAAGTTTCATATTCATGCACCTTTTTCTTCAACCGTTGCAAGAGATAGTATAAAAGATATTGAAGAAAATAATGAGTTAAGAGATTTAATATCAAAACTTGCTACGGAGTCATTTGAATATATTAAAAATAATAGTTTATTAGATTCAAATTTTTATGAATGTTTACCAATCTTAGATGATAATTTATCATCTTTTTATTTACCAATATTAAATTCAATAAGAAACTTTTTTAACGAAAATGAATATTTGCTTTCAGATAATAACAATTTTATTTCAGGAAATAATTGTCAAAGGACTTCAAAAGAATTAAAAGAATTTTTAACTATAGAATTATTGAAGAATGTTAAATTTAAAAACATAAGTCAAAATAAAACTTGGCTAAAAAGTGTTAATAGATTAAACAGTAGAGAAGACAAATTCTTAAAAATGTTAAATATTAAAGAGATAACTATTCAATTATTTATGGAAGAGTTTTATTTATTAGCAAAAAGAATTACAGAGATTAATTTTATGAATGTTTCAGATAAACAAATAATAAAAAAAGAAAAACAATTTTTAGAATCACAAGAAGATGTATGGTTTACAAAGTTTTATTTAATATTAATTAATAATATAAAAGAGCTAAAAAAACATTATAAAGAAAGCTTTAAATATTTTCTTAGATTATCAAATAATTCATTAAATTCTAAGTTAGATAGTTGTTTTTTTTCAGAAAATTATATTGAAGGTTTTAACATTTTAAAAAGAGAAATCTATTTAAATAAAAATGGTGAACCTAATTATTTAATAATGGAATTTCTTAGAAATTTTTTAGATGTAAATGAAATAAATAAAAAAATAATTTTAGAAAAAATTTTAATACAAGATTATACTAAATGGAATAATATTATTGAAATACATGAACATATAAAACATCTAAAGTTGTTTTTAGAATATTACAATGAAAATGAAGATTTTAATTTATTTAAGGATTATTATTTTATTTTATGTCAGAAAAATATTTATAAAAAAGTAACAGATTTATATCTTTCTACTCCCTATGAAAATAATAATTTATGTGTTTTAAAGCAATATTTTAATGAAATTCCTTTTGTAAGCGAGATATATAAAGAAAAATTAACTGATAAAGAATTAAAAACTTTCATTCAATTTTTGAAGGATTTAAATATAAATTTGAAACTAAAAATTACCGAGCAAAGAATACCTTACAACCATCCAAACTTGGAAGAAATGAAAATAGAAACAGGTAATAAAAATAGTACTTATAGTGTGTCAACAGATTACTACATTGAAAATTTATCAACTTTATTAAATTTAAAAAATAAACAAATATCATTATATATTTGGGATTTAATAAGAAATGAAAAAACAAATATTTTAATTGCCACTTATCAACCAAATAAAAAAAGTTTAGCTTCAAAGAAAGATTCATCGTTAGTAATTGATTTAAAGAATAGTTCTTGGATACCTGATAAAAATGGTTTTTTTAATAAACCAGAGAATTTGACATTAGAAATGTTAGATGAAGAATTTATTTTTGATGATAGAAATAAATGGTTAACAAAAATTGGATTTGCAAATAAAAATTTAAATCGGCAAAACAAAGAAAAAGAAGAATATATTAAAGAAATTACGAACTTATCTATTAATATTTTAGAGCAAATTAAAGAAGTGGGTTTAACAGATGATGATATAAGTAGACTTATTGAAAAAAAAAATGAATAAGCTTAATTTAGAACAAGCAA
>JBBITK010000059.1:0-13526 GCA_037440805.1 Arcobacter sp.
ACTTTTTTTAACATCACTCTTAAAAGTATCGCCTAAAGTAGATTTTTATAAGTTGTAATACTCTTTTGCATCTTCAATTTCTAAAAATGCAAGTTTTGATATTTTTAATATCATTAATTGAATACTTCTTCAAAAGATAGTGTTTCTAAATTTCCATTTTTATATTCTTTTAATCTTTTTTCAGATTCTTCTATCCAAAGTTTTTCAATCTCTTTGTTTGGTTCATTTAAACTCAAAATTAAACTTTCAATTATCAAGTATTTTTCCTGAGGTTTTAAGTTGATAGCCTCTTTTATAATCTCATTTGTTCCCATCAAAAAATCCTTTAAATGATATGTTAGATTTTATCTAAATAATAATTAGAACTATAAATCAATCAAATTATAATTTGTTATTTTAATCTCTCCAAAATCTCTAAACTTTCCATTTCAAATTTGGAAAATGCAAACCATTTTTTGCCTAAATCTTTCAAACTAGCTCCCAAATGAAAAAGCTCTTTTTTGTCAATTATCAAAAATCTATCGTGGGAGTTTTTGAACTCTTTTAATTCTATATTTTGATATTGAGTTTGGTATTTTTCAAAATCAAGTTTTAGTTGTTTCGTGATGTTTGCTGTGTAGATTTGAATTTTTATGTTTGGATATTTTGAAAAAAGAGTAAAAACTGTTTCATCTATGTAGTTATCAATCAAGATTATTTCATTTGTTGCAAGTTTTAACAAATCATTTACAAAAACATAAGCATCAAATATTTGTCCATCATAGAATATTTCTTGTTTTGGTTTTAGGGTTTTATCTTCTAGTGAGTTTGAGATATTTTCTACTTTTGATTTTAGATTTATTACTTCATTTTCTAGTTCTTTAAATCTTTGATTTGTAATTTTATCGCTATTTATAACATATCCATTTTGGATATAGTTTTTTAGAATTGTTGTTGCCCATTGACGAAATCTCACACCCTTTTGTGATTTGACACGATAACCGACAGAGATAATAACATCTAAATTGTAGTATTCAATATCTCTTTTTACTTCTCTTCCGCCCTCGTTTTGAACTATCGCAAAATTTGCGACAGTTGAATATTTTTCTAGTTCTTTTTCATCAAAAACATTGAAAATATGTTTTCCAATAGTTTTTACATCTCTTCCAAAGAGTTCAGCTATTTGATTTCTATTTAACCAAACACTCTCTTGTTCAACTGAAACTTTTAGTTCCAATTCCCCATTATTGTAAACTATGATATTTGATATGTTTTCTTGCATTTTTTTGCCTTTTGGATTTATGTAAGAATTATATAAATTTTTTTGATTTGGGTTTAAAAATATTGCAATTTGTTATTTATTGATAGGTTTTGTTTTTTCTAAAATTCAGAACAACCCGAAAATGGATGTTAAATGTGGCACTTTGTTTTTTTAAGAATCAGATTTTTTGAATAAATTTTGTTAAAAAATTGGAACTGTTTGAACGAAGTGAGTTTTTCAATTTTAAAAATTTATGAGAAAAATCCTTAAAAAATCATCCGTGCCACGTTTTTTGGATACTTTTATAAAAAAGTATCAAGAGAAAAAAGAAAAAAAGAGTTTATTTTCTTTGCCACTTTTTTTAAAAAAAGTAGCGTAAAAAGGAAATAAAATTTTATAAAATAAATTTATAAGAGTTTTTATTGTTTAAAAATCCATTCGTTAATAGCTATTCTGTAATCTTTGATATTCGTACTACCATCTTCTTTTACTGGAAGATTAGATTCAGAATCTACCGTAAATATAAAAATAAAATCAATAAAGGATTTAGCGTCTATTATGTTAGAAATATCAACTTTTAATTCATTTATTAATTCTTCTAATTTATTTATATTATTTTGATTCTTATAAAATTGTTGTCCATAATAATGTGCTATTTTATTTCTCATATTTTTTGCTAAAATAAATAATTCATTTAAATCATTATCTAAAATATCATTATTTTTTAAATCATTGATATACTTATTTAATGGTATATATTTTTCAGTTTTTTTATTAAGAATTTCATAAGTTTTATCATATTCTAATAAATATCCATCATTCATAGTGCCTTTAAGTGAATTATAATTTGAATGAATTTTTGAAAGTTCTACACATTCATATTCAAACTCACTTGCAAATGCTATACATTTACCTAAAACTTTAAAATAATATGTATTTATTGGATTTTCATTTGGTAATGTGTAA
Organism: Arcobacter sp.; assembly: GCA_037440805.1. Taxonomy (GTDB): domain Bacteria; phylum Campylobacterota; class Campylobacteria; order Campylobacterales; family Arcobacteraceae; genus Aliarcobacter. The sequence goes on from JBBITK010000059.1 coordinate 2,207, forward strand.
ATTTGTTTATATATCATTACACTTTTCCCTCAAGATGGATTTTATTTTTTTTAAAATCATAAACTTTATAAACTATTTGGTTAAATTTTTTAACTGTTTTGATATATTCAACTTTTGTTAAAAACTTCTGATATTCAGCCCACGCAAGAGCCACCAAACTCTCATCTTGTTTGATACTGTTTAATACTGATTTTTGAAACATAGACATAAGATAAAACCTTAAAAAAATAATTTATTAATATATAGATTTTATCATATAAAGATAGTGAGAAAAATTATATTAACTTTTTCTAAAAATCTAACGGATACTCTTTTGGTAAGATGATATTATAGTTTTTACTCAAAGTTTTGTTGGTTTTTGAAAGAAGTATAGAGTTTGCAAACATATCTCCACACAAAACAATATCTTTTGCTTTTATCTCTGTGGCTATTTCATTTGCATAATTACAAATAAACTCACTCAAACTCTCATAAAAAGAGTAAACCAAAGTAGCATTATCAACTCCAGCCATTTTGTATGACATCATAGATTGAACAGTTCTTCTATAATCAAGATAATTAAGACCATTTAGATTTACAAGTTTCATATCTATTTGCATTCCACTACTCAAAGTAAGTCCCAATGCCATATCTTCAAACTCTTTTGCACTATTTATTTCCAAAACTTTTGCACACATATTTACAATAGACTCAAAACCATCGGTATTTTGAGGAACATCACCAATCAAAACATTTGGATATTTTTTTGAAAAATTACCTATCAATCTTGCACAATGTTCATCTATTTGTGAAATCTCTTCAAAACAGTTTTTTATACTATTGTGAATATTTGGTATAACTATTACTTTTTTTTCTCCCTTTGTTGGGATATTTAAACCAATAAAACTATCCTTTGAAGCTAAAGAGAAATATACCCCAACACTTGGAGTTAATCTTTTGTGATTTTGGGCTAATACGGCTTTGTAAACTCCGCCATTTTCTTCAAAATACTCTTTTGAAGAGTTGAATTTTTTGTTGGCTATAAAATCATATTTTGGGAAAAGTGCCTTGTCTCCTTTGATGATAAGATTTTGTTCTTTGAAATATGTAACTTTTATCCCATCTTGATAAGTTTCATCATTTACATACAACACAAAATCAACGGCACTATTTTTTAAAGCATTTGCAAAAAGCAGTGTCTCTTTATCATCTGGTAATTTTGCATAGACAAAATTTGTAGAGCTAAACTCTTTGTTTGCATTTTTTAGTATTTTAAATTTGAGTTTTACCAATGGTCGCTCTATGGAGCAAAGAAGCTTAAAATCTTGTATGTTAATATCAAAAATCTCTTCAAGTTTTGAAGGGTTTGTAACAAGAAGTTTCACTTCAAAACCTCTGTTTTCAAAATCAACTCTCAACTCTTTATTTGGTAAAAAGAAATCTTTTAATCCGTTGTGAGTTTCAAATCTCGAAACTCCACCTTTTAGGATTTTTAAAATATCATTTGAAAAGTCTATGCTGTTATTTATCAAAATATCGTGTATATTTTTGTTTGTTAAAAGAGCCATATTTAGCATAACATTATGCTCTTCTAACTCTTGTATATCTTGAGGTAAACTCTCAATTACACTTGAATTTCCTAGATATATGGAAAGGGGAAGTTCTTTGCTCAAAAGGTCAAAAAAACTCTCAATTTTTTCTTCATTATCATCTATTTTGATAATTATAAAATCTCTATATTGTTTACAAGAAGCCTTTATCTTTGCTTGAGAAATTAAATCTTCAATTATATGTTTGTAATATGAACTTGTACTTTTGAACTCTATTTTATAAATTAATTGCATGGGTAAAATCTTCTTCATTTGGGATTCTTGTTAAATGTTCACCGTTGTAACTTCCTATCATACTTTTTACAACATCACTAATTTTTATATCATTTATTTTTGTGGCTTTTATGCCAAGGCTCTCGATCTCTTTTAAACCATTCAAAATAAACTCTTCAAACTTCTCTTCCATGGTTTTTGTAAGACCTATTTGAACGCTTATTATATCTTCTGGGATTATTCCTATGATTGTTACATTTGCGTGGGAATCAAGCACAGATACTATTTCAAGCATCTCCACAATCTCCACTTCATGGGCTGTTTTTCTATAATTTCCAAGCCCCAAAAGAACATCTGAAGGAAGTCTATAAATGCCTCCTATTTCATCTTCAATAGAAACAGTATCTAAAATAATAACATTGTCATACTCTTGAAAATATGTCATTAGTTTAAATCCTAGTGTTCCACCATCTATAATTTCCAAAGTTTCATCATCAAATTTATAGTTTTGTTTTATATATTCACTTGCATAAATTCCTATACCTTCATCTTTAAAAAGCATATTTCCCACACCAATAACTATATTTTTCACGATTTTTCCTTTTTATAAAAATTTCTTAAACACTTTTCATAAACAAGAGTTGCCACACGATGGAGGCTCAAAAGTTTAAACTTTTGTTCCATCGGGACAAATTGCTTATTCAAACTATTTTGAAAATTTATTTGTTTTCTTCTTCTTTTACAAACTTACTTCCACCAATAACAATAGCAATATCGCCCTCTTGCCAGAAGATTGTTCTCCATACTTGATAATAAATATGACACATTACCCAAACCAAAATTAGGTACATTGAAGTATGATGAGCAATTCTAACTCCCATATTTCCATCAAACACAACCAAAGTCCAATCCGTAACCATATGAAGCATAGAAGGCCACCAAGTACCAATTGAGCTATGTCCTGAAGCTAATCCGTGAACATAAAGTTGAAGTCCAGTTAAAAGCATAAATACTAATAATAGATGGAAAATTGTAAAAAACACAATATTATAACTATCACTATGACTTGAATCAAAGTTTTTTCTTCTGTTAAAAGTGATTAGGTTTAGAAAAACTTCCCAAAACTCAACAATATTTTTCTTAGTTGGAATTAGTTTTTTATAAGGCTTTTCAAATCTTGAAAAGAAATATAAATATCCAATAATAACTGCAGTTACATCAAATATAATTGCAACCATAAAATGTCCCCATCTATTCCAAGCCATTACATACTTATCCACAGCAGGATCAGCTATAAAAGATTGATAATAAGGGTGACCTATATATAAACCGGTTATAACAGCTGCTACCATGCAAATCGCATTCAACCAGTGAATGATTCGCATAGTACCTGTCATTCTTTTAACCCTTTTTATTTTAGGCACGACTTGTTCCTCCAATTGGATCTACTTTATAAACACCTAACTCTTTACCGTTAGTATCAATAATATGAACCGCACAAGCAATACATGGGTCAAAACTATGAATTGTTCTTAAAATCTCCAAAGGTTGATCCACATTTGCCACTTTTGTACCAATTAATGATGCTTCATAAGCACCCATTCTTCCTTTATAATCTCTTGGAGCTGCATTCCAAGTTGATGGAACAACTGCTTGATAATTTGCCACTTTTCCATCTTTTATTTTTATCCAATGCCCTAAACCACCCCTTGGTGCTTCAGCCATTCCAAATCCTTGAGCATCTTTTGAAACTGTATCAAAATTGAATTCTGTCCATGTTGATAAATCTCCATTTGCCACATTTGAAGCTAACTCATCAACCCAATCCATCATAACATCAGCCATTAATTCAGTCTCTATTGCTCTTGCTGCTGTTCTTCCAACTGTTGAGAATAAAACAGTTGTTGGTAAATTTCCATTTTTCAAAAATGTTGTTACATATTTTGAGATTCTTTCATCACCTTTTGCCACACCTACAATCATCCTTGCAAGTGGTCCAACTTCCATTCTTTCATCATTGTAAAGTGGAGATTTAATCCAAGAGTATTTTTTTGTTGTATCTAAATAAGCGATGTTATTCTCTTTTTTTCCAAAACCTGTATAGTTTGGTTTTGTAACACCATCAAATGGATGAAGATTTGTATTTCCTTCATACCAAGCGTGAGTTACATCTTCTGTGATTTTTGTTTGGTCTATTTCATAAACTTTTGATAAATCTTTGTTTTTTACAATTCCCGATGGGAAAAGTTTTGCTGATTCATAAAATGGTGTATCATCAAGTCTAAAATCACCATAAGTCATATAGTTTCCTAAACCTCCACCAATTCCTTCTAGTGCCTCATCAGCATACATAGTTCCAGCCATATAAACATCTGGTAAATATGCTTGTTTTGTAAAGGCTCTTCCTCTTTTTAGGATTTGTTTAAACTCTGCAATTCTTGCAGGGTTTTTTATATCTTGAACACAAGTTACTCCACCAACAACAAAAGATTGTGGATGTGGATTTTTCCCTCCAAAAATAGCCATCATTTTTGCTAAATCCCTTTGCAACTCTAAAGCATCAAGATAGTGAGAAAGTCCGATTAAGTTTTGCTCAGGAGTTAATTTAAACCCTTTACTTCCCCAATAAGCATTTCCAAAAATTCCTAATCTTCCTTGTTGAACATATTTTGTAACTCTCTCTTGAACAGCTGCATAAACATCTTCTGTTGCATTCCAAGGTCTCTGACCTGAAACACCTGCCCATTTTTGAGCTTCAGCAACAGTTGCTTTTGGATTAGCTTTTAAAGCTTGAGTTATATCAACCCAATCAAGAGCGTGTAAATGATAAAAATGCACAATATGGTCATGTAAATATAAAGCACCTTGAATAAGGTTTCGAACAAGTCTTGCGTTTTTAGGAATAGTGATTTTAAAAGCGTGTTCCACAGCTTCAATACTTCTTTGATAGTGTGTTCCTGTACAAACTCCACAAATTCTCATAGCCAAAAGTCCACAATCTCTTGGGTCTCTTCCCTTTAAAATCTCTTCAATTCCCCTAAACATTGTTGAAGATGAATAAGCATCAGTTACAACATTATTTTCATCAATAATTGCTTCAATTCTAAGATGCCCTTCAATTCTTGTTATTGGGTCTATTACTAAATGTTTTTTTACCATTTATTTATCCTCTCCTTCTCCTGATTTTTTTCCAGCAACAACTGAAGCAACCGCATGAACTCCAATTCCAACAGCAGCAGCAGTTAATAATCCTAAACCAAATTGATCAACTGTTTTTTCAACTCCACCCGTTGGAGCTTTGATTTTTGCATCAGCCATTGGTCTTTCATAAGCATATTTATCCCAGAAATCTGGCTCACTACATCCAATACATCCTCGTCCAACACCAATTGGCCAGTTTGTACCTTCGTTGTATCTAATGATTGAACAGTTGTTAAATGTCATAGGACCTTTACAACCAACTTTATATAAACACCAGTTGTTTTTAGCTCCATCATCTCCCCACTCTTCAACAAATTCTCCAGCGTCAAAGTGAGCTCTTCTTTCACAGTTATCATGAATTCTATATCCAAATGCGAATTTTGGTCTAAGTAAACTATCAAGTTCTGGAACTTGACCTGTTAAAATAAAGTGTAAAATAACACCTACCATATTAGCAGGGTTTGCAGGACAAGCTGGAATATTGATAATTGGCTTACCTTTTACAATATCCATAACCCCAACAGCACCAGTTGGATTTGGAGCAGCTGCTGGAACTCCACCAAATGTAGCACAAGTACCTACAGCTACAATAGCTGCTGCATCTTTTGACATTCTTACAAGATGCTCTTGGAATGTTTCTCCACTTGCACCTATTGTTCCATATTGTCCATTCATTCCTGTAGGGATAGCACCCTCAACAAAAAGTAAATATTTACCTTTGTATAAATGTGCTGCCTCTTCAAGTTGTTTATCAGCATCATGACCTGCACACGCTTGTAATGTTTCGTGATATTCCAAACTTAACACATCAAACAACAAATCATCAACAGTTGGTGCTGAACTTCTTAAAAGTGCTTCAGAGTTTCCAGCACAATCTTGTAACTCAATCCAAATAACAGGAACTCTATTCATAAGCTCCGTAGCTTCCGCAACCAAAGGAGCAAACATAGGAGGAAGCATAAGTGTAGCAGTTGTTGCACTAACCCACTTCATAAAATCTCTTCTATTTATCCCTTCACTCTCAATAATGTCCATCATATCCATATTTTTAAGAGGTTCTTGTTTTCTTAAATCACTTAGCCTCTTTTTTGTTCTTTCAAAAAGCGAGTTATAAAACTCCTCACCTTTGTTTGTTTCAACTCTTCCAGATTTTTGAGTAAAAATCTTCTTTACCATTTCCGATGAATCGATCATATTTCCTCCTTTAAAAAATGAATGCTCATTTACTATATGTAAAATATCTATTAGAAACTTATGTTTTACTTAATATATGAATGAATATTCATAGCATAAAAATAGCAAACAATATAAATAATCATATAAAATTTGATTTGATGGGATTTAGTATTTAATTTAGTTCCAAAAACACCCAAGAGAGAGTTTGCTTTAGTTTTTTTTAAAGTTGTTACTTATATACACTTTTAATAAATAAATATTCATTAATGAGTTGTGCAAACGGAACAAACATCAAAACTTCTTAAAACAATTTTTGCCATTTGGCTTGAGTTATTTCCTATAATTGCCCTTTGAGCCACACCTTTGTTTTTATCTCCACTAGATAGATTCCAAACCGTTGGTGTTATAACATCGTAAGTTTTTATTTTACCTTTTTCTATTGTTATATTATGATACAAAGATCCTCTACAAGCCTCTACTACAGAGATAGCTGTTGCAGAATCTATGTTTTTTAAATCTATTTTTGGTTTTATATATGAAGGTTCCAATAAATCTATTTTTTCTATAAGTTTTAAAGTATTATCTAAAAGATGAGCAAATTCATCCATTCTTGCCATAACCCTTGTAAAAATAGAATCATCAAAATTTTTATGCAACTCTTTTATAAATTTTCTATTTGAAATAATAGCCCTTGCAAGTGGTCCTGTTTCAAAAAAACTTCCATCGTAAGTTACACTTTTTGCCCAAGTATGAGCCTCTTCTTTCTCATTTTTATTTACATCAAAAGTAAATTCATCACTTTCAATAATCTTATGTAAATCAAGTTTATGCACCAATCTTTGCTTGATTTTTCCACTTTTAAAAAGTGAACTCTCTGCTAAAGAGATAAATTGATTGTAAGATTTTCCATGTTTTTCTAAAGAGTATTTAAAAGACAAATCCCTAAAATATCCCAAATCTCCACCTATTTTATGCAAATCTTCTAAACTATCAAAATTTAAATAGTTTTCAAAATTCATATTTATCAAATTTTCTTCAAAAAATTTCATAGCTATTTGTAAATAGTTTTGCATATTTATCAAATCCATTCTAGTTGGGTCACACATAACTCCACCCACATTCATATAAGAAGTATGTGGCCATTGCCCACCAATAACCGCCAAAGCTTTTATTGTTTCGCTACAAACCTTTAGACTCTCCAACCATCTTTTACCTTTTAAAGGTTCATAAATACCCAAATCATTGGTTTCAAGCATTATAATATCAGGCATTATAAACATATAAAACCATTTTAAGTGGGAATCAATTATTTCAATATTTAAGCCAATTTCCCTAAGTAATTTTGCTTTATTTGATATTTCAAGTTTTATATTTTGATTTTTATAAATATTTTCAAGTGCTTCAACTGTGGCTTTTAGATGAGCTTGTCCACAAATACCACAAATTCTTGGAGTATAAATCAAAGCATCAAGGGGTGATTTATTTTGTAATATAAATTCAAATCCTCTAAAATTCAAAAAATCTATTCTAACATCACTAATTTTTTCATTTTTCCAACTAAAATTTAGTTTAGCTTCACCCTCTATTCTCTCGATTATTTCAACACTTTTCATTTTATTCCATTATTTTTTTGTGTAATCTATCTATTTTAAAACTTTTAGCAACACCTGTAATTGTTAAATATGCTCTTTTGGAAACTCCAAAGGGAACTTCAAATGGTATTCCCATATTTTTTTTGGTTTCTAACATATCATTTCTAGGAAAATCAAACTCAGTACAACCAATACAAGGCATTCCTGCCCTTGTTTTAGAGTTTATATCATTCCATAATATTTTATTACAAGGGCTAAATGTCATAGGAGCTCGACATCCATTTTCATAAAATAAACAACCCTCTTTTTTTCCAAAATCACCTTCAACTTTCCACTCAAAATACTCATTCCTAGTACATCCGTGGTGTGCCAAAATCCCATAAATCTCCTTTGGACGGTTTTGTTCATCCAAACTTATATCTCCAAAATTTTTTAGGCTAAATAGAGTTTGTAAAATCCATTGTGGATGGACAGGACAACCTGTGAGATTTATAATTTTTTTGTTTGAAGAGAGAGCCTTTTCTACTCCTAAAACATCACTATTTTCTTCAAATTTTTTGTGAATTCCACCATAAGAAGCACAAGAACCAACAGCAATAATATGTTTTGATTTGGAAGACAGACTATTTAAAATCTCAAAAGAGCTTTTATCAGATATGGAAGAAAAACTTTTGTCATTTGAAATTGCCCCTTCAATAAGCAAAAAATCAATGCTTTTAAGTTTTAAAATATCATCCAAATTTTTATCTACAACTAAAGATGGATGATATATAAAATCAAAATTATCAAGAAATATTTCAAAAGTTGTGCTATTAGCACTTAAAAAAGAGTGTGTATTTCCATTGCAAGTAACTGCACAAAACCAAACAACTGTTGGCTTGATTTTATTGTTCATATTTTAATGCACGATAGATATTTTCAGCAACAGCATCTGAATAACTCAACAAATCTTTATCCAATACATTTTCACCACTTAAAAATGCAAAACCACCTAAACATCCCATAAGCATTCCAAAAGCAGGGAAAAATTCTTGTTGCCTAAACTCTTTTTTTTCTGCTCCATCTTCAAGTAAAATCATAACTTCCGTTACAAACTCTCCAACACACAAAAACCCCTCACAACCTTGTTTAAAAACTTCTCTATTTGAAAGATAAACCCTTAAAAAATACTCAATAATTTCAGGTGATTTTTGTACATTTTCCAAATACTTTCTAACAAAAACATAAATCTTCTCTTTTGAAGTTATATCCATATTATTAACCTCTCTAAGTTCATCGGCTAATATATTTGTTGAGTATTTTATGGCGTATTTTGCAAGTTCTTCTTTTGAAGAAAAGTAGTTGTACATATTACCAACACTCATACTCATAGCTTTTGCAATATCAGGAATTGTGGTGTTATAAAACCCTTTTTGAGAAAAAAGTTTTAATGAACTTTGAATAATATTATCTTTTTTTGCCTCTTTTTTAGAAATGGGAAATCCTTTAAAATCTTTTTGGTTATGTTATTATATTTAGAATTAATAGAATATGAAAAAAAATTAATTTTGTATTTTATCTATTAAAGAGGAATAATTACACTAAATTTAGCACCTAATTTATCATTTGAAACCGTTATCTTACCTTCTAAAAAGTGTTCAATTATCATTTTAGAAAAATACAATCCTATTCCAAAATTTTTATTATTAGATGTTACATAAGGCTCAAATACTTTTTCAATAGGTACAAAATTTATACCTTTTCCATTATCTATTAAATCAAAATAAAGAAATTTATTTTTAGTATAAATATTTAACTCTATTTTAGGATTTTCTATTTTTCTATGAATCAAAATATTTTTTGCATTATTTATAATGTTTATCAACACATTAGTAAGTTCATAACCGGCTTTAATATCATTAATAATATTTAAATAATTGTTAATTATTAACTTGATATCTTTCGCCTCTAATTCAGGTAGTGTAATATTCTTAATCTGAGAAATTATTTCCATTAAAGAAATTGTTTCATAAAGTGGTTGATCATTTTTATTGAAAAAATCAAAATAAGTTTTGTAAAATACTTCTATAGTATTGTTACAATGTTCTATTTGCTGATTCAACTCTTTTTTTAAATATTCAAGATAAAAAATATCTATTTCTTTCTTTTGCAACATTTTTATTTCAAGATCAAGTTTTATTAAATTGATATTATTTATTGGTTGTTTTATATCATGTAAAATATTAGAATATATTTCACCCATTGACGAAATGAAAACTCTTTTTTTATGAATATTTTTAAGAACACTATTTTCATCTTTTGTCTTCTTATATATTAAAATCAAAGAAATTGAAAACAATATTAATTCTATTAAAACAAAAAATATCATTAAATTTACATAATTATAATTTATTAAATTTTTAGTATGTATCGATAATGTATTTATTAAAATCATTGATAAAAACATCAATATTCCCAAAATAAATAAAATTAATATAAGATTTTTATTACTCCTAAAAAATTCAATTATAATAACAATAAGCATCAAAAAAACCAATAAAATATACAAGAAAAAAGGAACTCGAATTAATGATATTATCAAAGAAATAAAAATAAGAAATAAAAAAATATTATATATCTTTCTATTTTTATTTTTAAATTCCAAAAACTCTAAAATAAAAAAAATAAAAGTTATTATCATAAAAGATATATTATATTTAGCAAGAATTTGAACGTAGAAATTATTAATTAATTCTATATCTGTAAAAAAATAAAAATAGATAAAAAAAGAACATATATGCAAAGAAAAAATTAAGTACAAAAGCTTTCTTAAAATAAAAAAAGAGAAAAAACTAAATAAAGCACTAGCAATTATAAAACCCAAAAACAACAATATCAAACTCTCATTATTAGTTTCTTGCTGAAAATAAATAGTACTAAAGTAATTATTTATTTTTACATTTTGATTAATAAATAAAAAAGCATTTGCTTCCACATTAAAACAAAAAATTAAAAGAATTAATTTATTAAAAACTTTCATAGTTTAACTTTTCAAAATTTTAGATTTACCAATTTTTTATGATAGTAATAATTGTATCTAAAATATATTTCTTCTATCTATAATTATATTTTTATAATTTAAAAAGATATTTTCAAACGGAAATCAATCAAAATTAATTCTAAAATTTCTTCTAAATTTAAGGTATGCATTGACTGGCCGATCTCATGCAAGGCCGAAAGTTCTTTCACCCTTTTAAGTTCTTCAATAATTTCATCTTGTTTTTTCTGTAATTCATCAAAAACCGGATAAGAGGTCATGGAGTGTTCACCAAAATCCAACCCTCTTATTTCTTCTTCCGGTGAAACTCTCAAGCCTACAGTCGCATTGAGGGCCTTGAAGAACAGCCAAGCCAAAGGAAAAGCCCAGAGAAAAACCACTAAAATACCTTGGGTCTGCTGCCAAAGGAGATCAAAGCCACCTCCGAAAAATAAGCCATTTAAGCGATAACCAAGGCTATTTTCCACGTATCTATCTTGCGCAAAAAGGCCTACAGCCAAAGTTCCCCAAAT
>JBBITK010000060.1:0-3213 GCA_037440805.1 Arcobacter sp.
CTTTGAGCCATTTTTATAATATTTTTTGCTTTATTATTAAAAAACGAGCAAGTTTTTAACAACTCTTTTACATCTTCAAGTTCAGCCACCGCCAACTCTTTTACACTTGGATATTTCTCAAATAGTGCTGGAGTTATGATGTTTACCCTTTTATCTGTGCATTGGGCTGAAAGAATTATGGCTATGAGTAACTCATAATCATTTCTGTAATTAAGCTCTGTTACCGCATCACTATAATTTTCTTTGAATGCTTGTTTTAATATCTCTATATCTTGTTTTGTTGCTTTTTTCATAATTTTTCTTTACATATCCTTGATTTTAGCTATCTCATCTCTAAGCCTGATAGCCTCTTCAAAATTCAAATCTTGTGCTGCTTTTTTCATTCTGTTGTTTAGTTCAATCAATATTTTTTTTCGCTCAACAGCTGGCATTTTTTCAAGTTTTTGTTTTTTCCATGCCACATCATCATACTCTTCAAGTTTTAGATTTTCATCAAGTCTTCTTTTTGTAGATTTTGGAGTTATGCCATTTGCGATATTATGTTCTTCTTGAAGTTTTCTTCTTCTGCTTGTTTCATCAATAGCAAACTGCATCGAGGCTGTAATTTTTTTGGCAAACAATATAACCCTACCATTTTCATTTCTAGCAGCTCTTCCTATAGTTTGTATAAGTGAAGTTTTGCTTCTTAAAAACCCTTCTTTATCCGCATCCAAAATCGCCACCAAAGAAGTTTCAGGTATATCCAAACCTTCCCTTAAAAGATTGATTCCAATAAGCACATCAAAAGTTCCAAGTCTTAACTCTCTAATAATCTGATTTCTCTCTATTGCATCTATTTCAGAGTGCATATATTTTACTTTTATTCCTAAACCTTGAAGATAAGAAGCCAACTCCTCTGCCATTTTTTTGGTTAATACTGTAACCAAAACTCTTTCACTTTTAGCAGTTGTTTTTTTGATTTCATCGTGAAGTCTTTCAACTTGATATTCACTATCTATAATCTCTATAATTGGGTCAAGAAGCCCTGTTGGTCGAATGATTTGTTCTGAAACTTCAGAGCTTAATTCCAACTCCAACTCATTTGGAGTAGCACTTACAAACAAATAATGAGGTGCTTTGTTTATAAACTCATCAAATTTCAAAGGTCTATTATCCAAAGCACTTGGGAGCCTAAATCCATACTCCACCAAAACCTCTTTTCTACTTCTATCAGCTGCGTGCATTCCTCTAAATTGTGGTAAAGATACATGGGACTCATCAATTATAAGTAAGAAATCATTTCCCAACTCTTCAAAATAGTTCATCAAAGAGTAAGGGGTCTCCCCTGGTTTTTGCCCAGTTAAATGTCTAGCATAATTTTCAATTCCCTTACACATTCCCGTACTTTCTATCATCTCCAAATCAAACTCAACTCTTTGTTTAAGCCTTTGATACTCTACAAGTTTATTCTCTTTTTGTAAAAATTCTAATCTTTGAGCAAGTTCTTCTTCTATCTCTTTTACAGCTATTGCCAATCTATCATTTGAAACAACAAAGGGATTAACAGAATAAATTATCACCTCATCTAACTCTTTTACTTTAGAATTTGTAAGGTACTCATGTTTTGTGATACTCTCTACCTCATCACCAAAAAACTCAACTCGTATAAACTCATCCTCAAAATAAGCAGGGAAAATATCAATAACATCTCCATTTACCCTAAAATCCGACCTATCAAAAAACTTATCATTTCTTTTATAACCCATTTCGGTTAGTTTTAGCAAAAACTCTTTTTGTGAATATTCAAAGCCAACTTCAATTCTTTGAACCATTGCTTTGTACTCTTTTGGATTTCCCAAACCATAATTTGCAGAAACAGAAGCAATAACAATAACATCATTAAAAGAGAGTAAAGAAGCCGTTGCACTAAGTCTCAATCTCTCCAACTCTTCATTTATAGAGCTATCTTTTTCTATAAACAAATCACTTCGTGGAATATAAGCTTCAGGCTGATAATAATCATAGTAAGAGATAAAATATTCCACATGGTTGTTTGGGAAAAATGATTTAAACTCACTATATAGCTGTGCTGCTAGGGTTTTATTGTGAGTCATAATCAAAGTTGGTTTTTGAACAGATTCTATAACCTTTGCCATTGTATAGGTTTTTCCACTTCCTGTTACTCCTAGAAGTGTGTTGTAAGTATTACCTGCATTTATAGAATCTGAAAGTTTTTTGATTGCTTGAGGTTGGTCACCTGATGGTTCATATTCGCTGTGTACTTTAAATTTTGTCATAGAAGGATTATATCTTATTTGTGTTTATGATGAGTTTTATATTACATTTTGAAATGTTTTTAAGTTTTTATAAAAATCTAACAAATAATATAAAATAATTCTTAGTATATTTGATTATTTTTTTAATTTTTAAGAAAAATATTTACCACCATAAAAATTAAAATTTATTATTTTTAATATATAAATTTTATTTATTTTTCTTTTTAGCAATTTTTATACGTTATTTACTCTAATTTGGGCTATAATACAAGAAATGTAAGACAAAGAAGGGGCTAAAAAATGAATTATTTTAAAAAATCGGTTATTACAAAAGTAGTTTTTGCATCAGTGATTTCTATTATTATTTCTATGAGTTTATTAACTTTCCTAATTGTAAACAATACAATTAATAATATAAAAGAGATAAATGAAAAATCTATTTATGAAGAGTTATCACTACTAAAAGAGAATATCAACACTTTTAACAAAATAGCTAAAAGTGGTGCTGATAAATTTGGTGATGTTTTTAGTGAAATGTTGGGCGATATAAAAATCGATAAACAACAGATTGTAAAAGTAGGAGAATTTTCAACTCCTGCCATATTTGCTAATAACGATTTATTAAACTTAAATTATACATTAGTAGATAAATTTACAGAAATGACAAAAGGTTCTGTTGCTACTATTTTTGTAAGAGATGGGGAAGACTTTATAAGAGTTAGTACAAGTTTAAAAAAAGAGAATGGGAATAGAGCCATTGGAACAAAACTTGATAGAAAACATCCAGGATATAAAAATGTATTAAATGGAGAGACATATTTAGGGAAAGCTACTCTTTTTGGAAAAGATTATATGACTAAATATATACCTATAAAAATTGACAATGAGGTAGTTGCCATAGCATTTATAGGTTTTGATATATCAAAAGATTTAGAAGATTTAAAAGCATTAATCAGTA
>JBBITK010000060.1:3256-13281 GCA_037440805.1 Arcobacter sp.
ATACAAAAGCTGGAGAAAAATTTGGAGAGTTTATATTACATCCAACCTTGACTGGAAAATCATCTTTAACTTTTGTTGATGAAAAAGGTTTTAGTTTTGCAAAAGAGATTTTAGAGAAAAAAGATGGAACTATTGATTATGTATGGCAAGGAAATAAAAAATTTACAGTATTTAAACCATTTGATGAGTGGAATTGGCTTATTGTTGGAGGTGTAAATTATAGTGAAGTATTAGAAAATGCACATAATATGATGTATTTTATTATCATCTTAGCTATCGTGACATTGATAGTTATTTCTTTATCTGTATTCTTTACCCTAAAAATATCTTTAAAATCTTTAACAAACATAAAAGATGGGCTTTTAGGATTCTTTGATTATTTAAATAGAAAAAATACTCATATTACCCTTTTGGATGATAAAGCCAGTGATGAATTTGGAGAAATGGCAAAAATTATAAATCAGAATATTGAAAAAACAAAAAAATTGATTGATGAAGATAATAGTTTGATTGAAGATGCAAAAGCGGTAATGGCAAGGGTAAATAATGGTTGGTATAGTCAATTTATAGAAAAAAATACATCTAATAACTCTTTAGAGGAGTTTAAAAATGATGTAAATAAAATGATTGAAAATACAAGAAATAGATTTATTTTAGTTAATGATGTTTTAAAACAATACTCTAATAATGATTTTACAAAAAGGCTAGAACTTCAAGCAAATGATGAAAAAAATGGAGTATTAGAGACTTTAATAAATGGTATAAATAATCTTCAAGAAACAATTACAAAAATGTTGATTGAAAATAAATCAAATGGATTAACTCTACAAAACAGTTCTAGTGTATTATTATCGAATGTAAATAAATTAAATACTAGTTCAACTGAAGCAGCGGCTTCATTAGAAGAAACAGCTGCAGCAGTTGAAGAGATGACTTCAAATATTAGAAATAATACTCAAAATATTCAAAAAATGGCTAGTTATTCAAGTAATGTTACAAAATCTGCCTCAGATGGAGAAAAACTAGCAAATCAAACAACTATTGCTATGGATGAAATGAATAATCAAGTAAATTTAATCACTGATGCTATTTCTATAATTGACCAAATTGCATTTCAAACAAATATTCTTTCACTAAATGCAGCCGTTGAAGCTGCAACTGCAGGTGAGGCTGGAAAAGGATTTGCTGTTGTTGCACAAGAAGTTCGAAATCTAGCATCACGAAGTGCAGAAGCTGCAAAAGAGATAAAAAATATTGTAGAAAATGCAAAACATAAAGCAGATGATGGGAAAGATATTGCAAATCATATGATTGATGGTTATAAAGAATTAAATCAAAATATCACAAATACTATCAATTTAATTTCTGATATTGAAATGTCAAGTAAAGAACAACTTTCGGGAATTGAGCAAATAAATGATGCTATAAATAGACTTGATAGACAGACTCAACAAAATGCTCAAATAGCATCGGAAACTCATAATGTAGCCGTTTTAACAGATGAAATAGCAAAATTAGTTGTGAGTGATGCGGATACAAAAGAGTTTCAAGGTAAAAATCAAGTTGAAGCCAAAAATATGAATATCAAAGCAAATTCTTCTTATGAAGTAAAAAAAATAGCTCCTACACCGCAAAAAAAACAGATAGCACCGACTATAAAACCAACTATAGCACCAAAGAAAACTATAGAAACAAAAGTTGTATCAAATAATCATCAAGAAGATGAGTGGGAAAGTTTTTGAGAAAAATTCTCAAAAACTCCTACTCATTTACATATTTTTTAAAAATCTGCTCAAACTCTCCACTCTTTTTGATTTTATCAAGTTCTGTTTGCCATCTTTTAATCTCTTCATCACTAAAAGCTTTATTAAAACCTATTCCTTGCTTACTTTCTGTATAAGAAACATCTATTTTTTTCAAAGCTCTTACATCTAGATTTGCAAATTTTTCCGAATACAACTGAAAAGGAATAAGCGATATTACATCAACCCTTTTCATAATAGCTTTTTTAACCATTGTTTCAACATTTGGTGAGAAATCAAAATCAGTAAAACCTAACTTCATTAAATTTTTATGTTGAGAGAAGTCTTTTACAACACCTTGTTTGTATTTTTTTGCATCTTCAATATTTTCAATTTTTATATCATTGTCTTTATGAGTAAAAAAGTATGTTTTAGCAATAGTTATTGGGTAAACCAACTTAAATTTTTCTGCTCTTTCAGGTGTATATGCCATTGTAAATAGTATAGCATTTGGTTCTGTTTCCAAAGCTACCAAACCCCTAGCCCAAGGAACAACCTCTATCTTTTTATCTTTATATCCAAGTCTTTCTAAGATTAGTTTTACAACATCAACACTAAAACCTTTTACTTCTCCATCTTTATCAACATAGTTTTGAGGAGGTAAATCCTCAATCATAATATGTAATTGACTGGAAAAGAGGCTTGAAGCTGACAATAATATGGAAGAAATCAATTTTTTCATTATATTTTCCTGTATTAAAAATTTGTGTCATTATATCATTATTTATTATGAAATATTTGATAAAATGTTCTATTAATTTAACTAAGGCTCAACATGAATAATTGTATTTTGAATTTTTTTAAAAATGTTAAACTAATTCATGTTGTAATAATGAGTGTTTTCTTAGGAGTTGCTATACCCTCTTCTATTTTTGCATATTGGCTAATCAGTATTGAACAAACAAAGAAAATTGAAGCGCTTAAACTCTTTGGTCAAAATACGGCACAAACTCTCTCTATTGCCATGAGAGGTCATATTTGGGATATGAGAAATGATTTGGCAAGTGAACTTATAAATTCTATGGGAAAAGATACTAGAATAAGTGAAATTATACTTTTAGAAAGCTCTTTAAATACTGTTTTTGCAAAAACAAAAACCAAAATAAATCCCCATGAAACTATCTATTCCTTTAAAAAAGATGTTATTCATAACTATAAAAAAATTGGAGAAGTTATAGTAAAAATAAGTGATTATTCGACTCAAATGGAAATTTATCAAATAAAAGAACAGCTACTAAGTGTTATTATCTTTGAATTTTCAGTAATTATTTGTCTAATAGTAATGCAACTTTATTACAGAATTATCAAACCACTAAAAAAATTAAATCTTCAAGCTAAATACTTTTATAAAAATCAGTTAGATATCTCTTTTCAATGGTCAAGAAATGATGAAATAGGCATAGTAGGTAAAAATTTTGAAAATGCAAGAGCTCAACTTTTTGAACTACAAAAACTCTCAAAAGAGTATGAAAAAAGATTAATTACAGAAGTGGAACAAAAAACCAAAGAACTTACAGAACTCAATGAAAATCTTGAAAACAAAATAAATGTGGAGATAGAAAAAAATAAAAAACAGACTATTATTTTGCAACAACAAGGAAGATTAGCAGCTCTTGGAGAGATGATGGAAAATATAGCACATCAATGGAGACAACCCCTAAGTGCCATAACATCACATGCAAGTGCTTTACTTTTGAAAGATGAATTGAAAATATTGGATGAAGATGATGTTAAAAATACTTCGAATGGTATTCTAAAAAGTGCCAAATTTTTATCACAAACTATTGATGATTTTAGAGATTTTTTAAATAAAGACAAAACAAAAAAAGATTTTAATATTGCAAGGGTTATTTATGAGATTTATCACATTATTGAAGCATCATTTAGAACAAAAAATATAAATATTGCTTTCAATTTAGATGAAACTCTCTCTTACAATGGCTACCCAAATGAACTATCTCAAGTTATCCTAAATATTTTAAATAATGCAAAAGATATATTAATTCAAAATGAAATAAAAAACAAACTAATTCAAGTAAGCCTTACAAAAAAAGAGAACCATTTTTCTATCACAATTATAGATAATGGTGGTGGCGTTCCTGAAAATATCATCTCCAAAATATTTGACCCATATTTTACAACCAAACATAAAACTCAAGGAACAGGTATTGGATTATATATGAGTAGTAAAATTATAAAAGAGCAATTTGATGGAGATTTATTTGTAACAAATGAAGAGATAAGTTATAAAGAGGAAAAGTATATTGGAGCAAAATTCCATATAATACTTCCACCCTTTGAATATTACTCCACCAATAAAATAGATTAAATTTTCTCAAAGAGAGTGCAAGCACAAGAGTAGTTTTATTATGAGTATTTTTAAGGCGGAAGTTTGAAGCTTACCACTGTGTAAGCGATAACTTACAACGCAAAAAATATTCAGAAGAAAACTAGCATTTTAGGGTTTTCACTCACATTATTTACACATTCTTTTTGTCCAAAATTTATTCAACATACGATGTATGTCTTTATAAATTTCAAACAAAAATCTATGGTAAAAATGTGGCTAAAATTAATTTATTTTGTTGGTGGAGTAATAAAATCAATAGGTTCCTATTGTCATAAAATAGAAGATTATAGAGACTTCCCTTGCAGACCAAATAACCTGCTCTCTTAAATCTTCCCTTGTTTTTTTAATATCTGTATAGTTTTCATATTTCAATAAAATTCTTCTAAACTCACTCTCCACTTGTTCATAGGACATTTCAAGGATTAATTTATGAAAAACCTTATTTGGTTGAGGAATAAAAACATTTTTATGTTCTTTCATTAAAGCCAATAACAAAGATACTTGCCAATTATGCCACTCTAATACATCTAATTTTCTCTCTAATTTTTTATTGTAATCCAAAGCTTTGAAAGAGTCATATACACTAACACAAGATTGAAAAAGAGTATGAATGTCCAACTCTTTTATTTTTAGAGGAATAGATAATTTATCTAAATCCAAAACTTTTGTTGAACTATTTATTCTTGAATTATTTGATGATGTTTCTGTAATATTTTTTTTGTTTTTTGATTCTTTGTTTAACAAAACAATTATATATACTAAACAAACTAAAATTATTGCTATTAAAATAGAAATAATATAAACGAGATTCATATCCTTTTCCCTAAAAATTCAAATTCAGTAATTTGAATGTAAGTATCACTACAACATAAAGATGGAATATTTATATATTTTTGTCCATTTATAACAAAACTATCCCCTTGATGATAATGACCTTCAATAATTATATCAGTTTTATAATTATTAACTCTTTTAGTAACTATTTTCTCAAAATAACTCATCTTATGACAAATATTTTTATTTAACAATCCATTTTCTATTTTTTTTGAAATAAAATAGTTTATATCTATAAAATTCATAAATTTCAGAAATACACTATTTCTTATAAATGCACAATACAAATCATATTTCCAATTTATAAAATTATCTCCGTGGGATAATGCAACACTTTTACCTTGAAAAGTAGCAAAAAATGGCTGATTATTTCTTGGTATTACTTCAATATTTGGAAAAATTGATTTTAGATTATAATCATGATTTCCCTCTAAATAGACTATTTTAATAGTTTGAGATAATTTATTTAGAAGATTTATAACTTCAATATTTTGTTTAATAAAATATCTACTCTCTCCAGATATAAAATCTATCATATCACCCATCAAAAAAAGTTGAGTTGTAAGAATCTCTTTTTTTTCTATTTTTTTTAAAAGCTTTAAAAATTGTTGATTTTTTTTGTTGAAGTGAGAGTCGGCTACAAAAATAGCCCCCTCTTTTATATCAAGGCACATAGGCTATTTTTGGTATTCCTTCATTGTCATCAAAACCACATAAAATATTTGCATTTACAACAGCTTGAGATGAAGCACCCCTTAAAAGATTATCAATAGCAGAACTCACAAAAAGAGCATTACCATTTTTTGTTACAAATAAATCACAAAAATTTGTTCCAGCAACTGATTTTACATCAACAGGTTTATTTCTAAGTCTTACAAATTCACTATCTTTGTAAGCATCTTCTAAAACCTTATTTACATCAATATCCTCTTTTAGTGTTGCAAAAACAGATACTAACATTCCTCTTGTTAGAGGCAATAAATGTGGTACAAAATTTATAGGTAACTCTTTACCTTTTAAAATTTTTATTTTTTCTTGAATCTCTGGCATATGTCTATGTTTAAACGGATTGTATGCGTGAACATTATCATTTATTTGACAATAGTGTGTTGTTTCACTTGGATTTTTTCCTGCACCACTAACACCTGATTTTGCATCAATAAATATTGGACTTTCCGTATCAATATAATCAATAAATGGTAAAAGTGCAAGTAATGATGCAGTTGGATAACAACCAGGATTTGCTATAAGTTTTGCTTTTTTAATATCATCTTTAAAATATTCAGGAAGCCCATAAACAGCATCTCCAATATTTTCTTTATCCCCATGCTCACAATAGTGTTTTTCATAATTTTCTAAACTTAATCTATAATCAGCACTTAAATCCACAACTTTTACACCCAAAGCTAAAAGCTCTTTTGCAAAAGCCATTGCTGTTTTGTGAGGAAGTGCTAAAAATGCCAAATCGGCAACTTTTGCTACTTGCGAAGCATCAGCTGAATGTACATCCATATTTATTACATTTTTTAAACTTGGATGTAAATCTTGAACATTCATCTCTCCACTTGAATTTGCAATATATGAAATATTAAATTTTGGATGATTTATTAAAATTTTTATTAATTCTAAACCAGTGTACCCACTAGCTCCAATAATAGCTACATTCATTATAAATCAAGCTCCTTGTAATATACTTTTAATACTTCAAATGTTCTAACTCCACCAGGAAGAGTGGCTCTTACTTCATCTCCTTCCTCTTTTCCCATAAGCTGTTTTGCCAATGGAGAGTTAAAAGAAATCAGACCTTTTTCGGCACTTGATTCAACTCCACCAACTATTGAGTAAGTAAACTCTTCATCATTATTTACATCAACTAATTCAACCGTTGAACCAAAACTTACTTTGTTATGAGGAAGTGTAGTTGGGTCTATTATTACAGCTTTAGAAATAACATCATTTAACTCTGCAATTTGAACATCAATTAATGCTAATTTGTCTTTTGCAGCGTGGTATTCTGCATTTTCTTTTAAATCTCCCAATTGTCTAGCTTCATCTAAGGCAATTACTGTTTGAGGTCTTTCTGTTTTTTTCAAAAATTCCAAATCAGAAGTTATCTTATTGTAACCAGCTAATGTCATTGGTTCTTTATCCATAATTTCTCCAATAAATTTATTTGTGTTGTACTATAATACCCAAAAATTGTAAAAGAGAAGTTTATAATGAAATACGATAGAACAAGAAAACTTTTTGGGCAAACAGCCTTTGAAAAGTTCCAAAATACAAAACTAATATTACTTGGAGTTGGAGGCGTTGGAAGTTTTGCACTAGATGCTCTTTATAACACAGGAATAACAAATATTACTATTGTTGATTTTGATACTTATGAAGAATCAAATATGAATAGACAAATGGGAAGCCATGGGAATATCGGCAGAATTAAAGTGGAAGCCCTAAAAGAGAAGTACCCAAATGTTACTCCTATTCATGTAAAAATCACACCTGAATGGATTGATAATTTTGATTTTTCTTCTTATGATTATATTTTAGATGCAATAGATGATGTAAAACCAAAAGTTCATCTAATCAAAAAATATTTTACAAGAGTAATTAGTACAAGTGGAAGTGCAAAAAGAATTGATCCATCAAAAATAGAATACCTATCTATTTGGGATACATACAACGACCCCTTTATAAAAAAAATAAGAACTGAATTAAAAGCACAAAATTTTAAAAAAAAGTTTAAAGTAATTTTTTCATCTGAAGTTCCAAATTGTGTAGAAAAAGGGAGTTTTGAAGCTGTTACTGGGTCATTTGGACTTATGATGGCTTCAGTTACAGTTCAAAAAATTTTAAAGAAAATAGAAAAATAACTTAAAGTTAATCAAAGTTTAAAACCTATATAATAATTTACATATAATATCTAAAGGATTCATATGAGCGGTATTAGTAGTAGCGTTGAACAAATGACGCAAGGACACCTAAGAAATGTTCAACAATTAGCTGTTTTTTACACTGGTAGAAACAATATTTATGCTATCAATATAGCAAAAGTAAAAGCTTTTATAATCACAGAAGAAGTTGCAATCAATGATACACCAAGGGATACAAATATTATTGCAGGAATTGCCACAATTAGGGGAGAACCTGTAACATTAATCAATCTTGATGCATGGTTAGGAATGGAGCCACTTCAAACAAAAGATTATAAGCTTATAATTTTCTGTGAATTTAATCATAAAAAGATTGGTTTTTTAGTGAAAGATATGTTGGATATTGTTGAAAAGACTACTCAAGAATTAAGACATACAGAAGAGACTAACTCTAAAATCACATATACAACTTATGTAAAAGTTCAAAATAAAGATGAGTTATGTACTGTATTTAATGCAGAGCAACTTTTAAGAGATATAAAATGGACAGATGATGGAGATGATGAAGTTACAAGATATGTAAATGATAGATTAACTTCAAATAAAGTTATCTTAGCTGCTGAAGATTCGGGAGTTGCAAGAGAAGTTTTAAATAAATTTTTTAAAAAAACAGGTGTTAGATTCGAAATATATACAAATGGAACGCTTTTATTAAAAAGAATAGAAGAGTTAGATCCAGATGATATAGGTATGGTTTTAACAGATATTGAAATGCCTGGAACTGATGGTTATCAAGTGGCTTCTTTTGTAAAGAATAACAGAAATTTAGCTCATATTCCTGTAATTGTAAACTCTTCAATGACAACTGATGCCGTTAGAGGAAAAATGAATCAAATTGGAGTTGATGGTTTTGTTGGGAAAACTGATATTCCAAGTCTATTTGAGATGACTAAAAGATTTTTATTAAAATAACTTTAGTTTATAGATAAGCATAAAGGATAGATTTTATATCTATCCTTTTTTTATTTTAACCAGTTTCTAAAAGCCTCTATTTGACTTTGTGTTTGAGTTGTTGCTGTTCCACCTATTGAAACTCTTGCATTCATAGAGTGTCTTAAATCTAAGAACATCAGAATCTCTTCATTTATGTCTTTTAACTCATCATTTGCACTTCTAATCTCTTCAATATTTAATTCACTAATATCTTTATTTAAACTATTAGCCTTTGCAACCACATCTTTTGTTAGATAATAAGCTGTTCTAAAAGGCATATTTTGTTTTTGTACTAAATAATCAGCAAAATCAGTAGCACTTAAATGCCCTATTTTACAAGCTTTTTCCATTTTATCCACATTTACAATCATAGTTTTAATAACTTCATTTAAAATTGAAATTGAAATTTCAACAGTTTTAACTGAATCAAAAACTCCCTCTTTATCCTCTTGAGTATCTTTGTTATAAGCAAGTGGTAAACCTTTCATAACAGTTAAAAGTGAAATAAGATTTCCATAAACACGACCTGTTTTTCCTCTTAGAAGTTCTGGAACATCTGGATTTTTCTTTTGAGGCATAATTGAGCTTGTAGTTGCGTATTCATCACTCATTCTTACAAATTGGAACTCATAAGATGACCATAAAATAAGCTCTTCAGAGATTCTACTAATATGCATCATAGTTGTACTGATATTAAATAAAATCTCCAATGCAAAATCCCTATCTGAAACTGTGTCCATAGCATGGCTTGTGGGAGCGATAAATCCTAATTTTTGTGAAGTTGCAATTCTATCAATATTGTGTGGAGTTCCAGCAAGTGCAGCACTTCCTAGAGGACAATAATTGTTTCTTTCATAAGAGCTTTCAAATCTTTCAAAATCTCTTTTAAACATATTTGCATAAGCTAATAAATGATAACCAAAGTTAAGAGGTTGTGCATGTTGTAAGTGTGTCATACCAGGGATTAGCGTTGTTGTGTGCTTTGAAGCCACATCAACAAAAGTTTGAACTAACTCTTTTAATTGTTCTTTTATACTTTGTGATTTATCTTGTACATAAAGCCTAAAATCTGTTGCAACTTGATCATTTCTACTTCTTGCTGTATGAAGTCTTTTTCCAGGTTCTCCTATGATTTCAGTAAGTCTTGTTTCAACTGCCATATGAATATCTTCATAT
>JBBITK010000061.1:0-4777 GCA_037440805.1 Arcobacter sp.
TATCAGCGAATCTTTGTTTTACTACATTTACAGGTACTTTACCTTTTCTGAAACCTTGGATGTTCATTGTTTTAGCAGCATGTTGTGCTACTTTATCAAGATTTTTTTCTATTGTTTCTTTTGTAATTGTAGAGCTGATTGTTGCATTAGCTTCGTCAATTCTTGTTGCGTTAAATTCCATAAAATTTACTCCAGTAATTATAATTTTGTGGGGATTTTATCTAAAAATTACTAAGGCTTTAATAAAATACTTTTTTTAAGGAGTAGGGATTGAAATTTTTATATTATGAAGTGCTTTTTTTGATGCTAATTCCAACAATTTTTTTGATGTATTTAATCGTTACAAAAAAGAGTGGAGTAAATAGATATTTTTCCGCAAAGGCATTAAATAAACTTATTATAAATAATGGATATTTCTCCTTAAAAGCTAGAAATAGTATTTTATTTTTGAGTTTAACTTGTATGATTTTAGCTTTAGCAAGACCTGTAAGTGATGAAAAAATAGAGAATATTCAAGCCCAAATAACTCCTATTGTGATAGCTTTGGATGTTTCAAAATCAATGAAAGCAGTGGATGTTTACCCAACAAGATTAGAGTTAGCTAAAAATAAAATTAGTGATTTATTATCTTTGGTAAAAAACGAAGCTTTAGGAGTGATTTTATTTGCAAAATCATCATATATTTTATCTCCTTTAACTCAAGATTTCACATCTTTGAACTCAATTTTAAACAATCTTGATACAGGTTTGAATTTTGATAGTGGTACAAATATTTTATCAACTCTTCAAACAGCAAATAGACTTTTAAAAAACAACTCAAAAAAGATAGTTTTACTCTTTTCAGATGGTGGTGATGAAGAGGATTTTTCCAAAGAGATAGAGTTTGCAAAAGCAAATAAAATAGAGATTTATGTGGTTTGTATAGGAACAAAAAATGGCGGAGCCATAAAACTTGAAGATGGAAACTTTTTTACAGATAAAACTAATAAAATTGTAAATGTATCTATTAATGAGAAAATAAAAGAGTTAGCATTACAAACAAATGGTGGATACATAAATTTTAGTTTTGATAATAGTGATGTTAGACAAATTTTGGACGATATTAGAAATAAAAATTTGCAGAGAGAAAAGGTTGAGAAAAAAATCAAAACTTACACAGAGCTATTTTATTATCCTTTACTTTTGGGAATATTTTTACTTTTGATTGCAAATAGTTCTTTACCGACTTTGAGAAAAAAGGTAAATTTGTTTATTTTAAGTTTTTGTTTATTTTATTTTACACCTTCAAAAGCTGGTATTTTGGATTTTTATACCATAAAAGAAGCAACTAAAAGTTATGAAAGAAAAGATTATAAAACTGCACAAAATCAGTATGAAAAACTAGAATCAACACCTCAAAGGGATTATGATTTGGCTAATAGTTTGTATAAAAATGGCGATTATAAAAAAGCAATGGAGTATTATAAAAATATAAAAACTGAAAATAGAGATTTGAATTTCCAAAGATTACACAACTTGGGAAACAGTTATGTAAAAACCAATGATTTACAAAATGCTAAAAAAAGTTATGAAGATGCTTTAAAACTTAAAGCAGATGAAGAGACAAGAAAAAATCTTGATTTAGTGAATGAAGTTTTGAAAAATAATGAGCAACAAAATCAGCAAAATCAAGATAACAATAAAAATCAAAAAGATATAAATAATAAAGAAGAAAACAAAAAACAGAACAATCAAAATAAAGAAGAGAAGCAAGAAAAACAAGATAATTCACAAAAATCTCAGCAAAATCTATCTGAAAATGAGAAAAATAGTGAAAGAAATTCAAAACAAAAAGAGCAAAAAGAAGAGAATAAAATAGAAGATAAACAAAAAGAAAAAGATAAGCAAAACTTAAAAAGCGATAGATTTATAAGTGATTTTGAAGAGCAAAAGTGGCTTAAAGATATAGAAAAGCAAAAAATAAAACCACTTTTAAAACAAGAAAATTCAAATGAAGATGAAACACCAAAACCTTGGTGATTTATTTAATGGCTTAATCAAACCACTTTATTTGTTCTCTAAGATTAACAACTTCTCCCATTACAATAATAGATGGGCTTGGCAAACCTTTTGACAAAGAAGCAATATTTTTCAAAGTTCCAACTACAACTTTTTGCTCACTTGTAGTCCCTTTTGAGATAACAGCACATGGATAATCTTCTCTTTTTCCTAAAGATAGAAGTTTTGAAGTAATTAGTTCGATATTATGAAGTCCCATCAAAAAAACTATGGTTTCATTATTCAAAAAACTCTCCCACTCTATTTGAGAGATTTTTTTCTCACTTGTTTCATGACCTGTTACAACTCTAAATGAAGTTGTAATTCCCCTATGAGTTACAGGAATTCCCGCATAAGCTGGAACACTAATAGCTGAACTAATACCTGGTATTATTTCAAATGGTATAGATTTTTCTTTTAAATATAAAGCCTCTTCTGCACCCCTTCCAAATACAAAAGGATCTCCACCCTTTAATCTAACAATAGTTTCATATTTTAGTGCTGATTGATAAATGATTTCGTTTATTTTATCTTGTGGAACTGTATGTTTTCCACTCTCTTTTCCCACAAAAATTAGTTCGCAATTCTCTTTTGCCATATCTAATATTTCAGGATTTGCTAATCTGTCATATATTATTACATCAGCTTCTTTTATAACTCTTGCAGCTTTTAGAGTTAATAATTCAATATCTCCAGCACCTGCACCTGTTAGATAAACTTTAGACATATATTAAAAGTCCTTATTAAAATAATTTGTTTGGATTATAGTTAAAATCAGATTTAATATGGATAATATCAAGTTTTATATAACTTATTGTATATTTAAAATTCAAAAAGATTTGAAAAATTTTACTAGGATATTTTATGAATTTTAAAAAATATATAAAAGCAGTTGGTACAGGACCAAAAGGGAATAAAGAACTAACTTCTGAAGAGATTATAGATGCAATAGAACAAATATTATTAAATCAAGCAACACAAGCCCAAGCTGGAGCTTTTTTGGTGGGTTGGAGAACAAAACCTGAAACTGATGGAGAGTTAAAAGGGTGTGTGGAGGCTTTGAGAAAATATATAAAATTTCAGAAAATAGAAGATTCTATAGAGCTTGGATATTCATTTGATGGAAGATGCGAAAATCCATTTTTGTTCCCTTTATTTGGACAAATATTAGAGGATTTTTATGGAAAAAATAGCGATATAAGAAGATTGAATCTTGTGATTTCTGGAGATTTTTTACAACCTGCAAAGGGTGGACTTACAACAAAAGAGATTTTTGCACAAATCCCAAAAAGTGAGTATGTTCATTTTTTTGATAGACAAGAGTACTTAAAAGAGTTGAGTGATATTACAAATCTTAGATTGGAATTGGGATTAAGAACAGCTTTTAATACAGTTGAAAAACTTTTAAATCCATCTATGAGTGAGTATGGTGTAACAACAGCTTTTCATAAGCCTTATGTACAAAAATATCTTGATATTTTCTCTTCATATTTCAAAGAAGTTTTTGTTTTAAAAGGTAGTGAAGGAAGTCCAGAAGTTTTAAAAGATGGAAAATTTTGGTATAAAAAAGATGGAAATATTGTTGAAGAGAGTTTTTCTTTGAAAGATTTTGGAATAAATTATGACAAAGAGTATGAAAATATAACTTTAGAAGAGAATTTAGAATTAATAAAAAATCCAGATGAAAATATTATAAAACTTGCTAAGTTTAATGTGGCTTTATACTTGTTATTTGCAAAAAGAGTTGACTCTTTAAGTGAAGCTTGGCAAAGATTAAACTAAGGTTGAATTTGTGTTAATTGATGGATATGGAAGAAAACACGATTATTTAAGGGTTTCTGTTACTGAAAGATGTAATTTTAGATGTCAATATTGTATGCCTGAAAAACCTTTTTCATGGGTTCCAAAGGAAAATTTATTAAGTTATGAGGAACTTTTCAAATTCATAAAAGTTTCCATTGATGAAGGTATAAAAAAAGTTAGATTAACAGGTGGAGAACCTCTTTTAAGAGCAAATTTAGAAGTCCTAATAAAAATGATTTATGATTATAAAAATGATATTGATTTAGCTTTGACCACAAATGGTTTTTTATTATCTCAAGTTGCTCAAAAATTAAAAGATGCTGGTTTAAAAAGAATAAATATCTCTTTGGATTCTTTAAATCACTCAACCGCTGCAAAAATGGCACAAAAAGATGTTCTATCTACGGTTTTACAAGGAATAGAAGAGGCAAATAGAGTTGGTTTAAAAATCAAGATTAATTGTGTTCCTTTGAAAGGTATAAATGATAGAGATATTTTGGAAGTTTTGGAGTTTTGTAGAGAAAAAGGGTATGTTGTTAGATTTATAGAATTTATGGAAAATTTTCATGCAAAAGATGGTGCAAAAGGTTTGAATAGTGAAGAGATAAAAGAGATTATATCTTCAAAATATCCTGATTTCAAAATAGTACCCAGAGACACAAGTTCTCCTGCTCAATATTATAGATTTGAAGATGGATTTGAATTTGGAATTATTGAACCTCACAAAGATGATTTTTGTTCCTCTTGTAATCGTATTAGATTAACAGCAGAAGGATTTTTGATTCCTTGTTTATACTTTGAAGATGCCATGAGTATAAAAGACGCTATTAGAAACAACAATATTGATGAAGCAGTCGCAATTTTGAAAAAAGTTTTACAAAATAAACCAGAAAAGAATAAATGGAGTCTAAAAGATGATAATAAGACTTCAACTAGG
>JBBITK010000061.1:4800-12801 GCA_037440805.1 Arcobacter sp.
GAGGATGAAAAATCATCCAACCCTGTCAAAAAAATATCTTCCGTTTTTCTCTTGAATTGATAAATCTATTTCAAAAATCTCTGATAAATTTTCACTTGTTAAAATCTCTTCTTTATTACCTTGTTTAAAAACAGTATTTTTATAAATCAAAGCAACATTTGAAATCTCCTCAAAAATCTCTTCAATGTGATGTGTTACAAGTATAATCGAAGACTCTTTTGAGAGTTTTTTTAAAGTGTTAATAAAATTTGTTTGTGCTTTTATATCCAAACCAGTTGTTGGTTCATCAAGAATAAAAGCTTTTGGTTTATGAATTAATGCTCTTCCAATTACAGCTTTTCTTAATTGACCTGTTGAAAGTTCATAAACTTTTCTATTTTCTATCTCCTCAAGTTCTAAAAATTTTATAACTTCTTTTGCCCTTTGATGTTGTTCATCGGTAAAATCTTGATGTTTGAAAACACCTATAGAATCGTAATAACCAGAGATAACAACTTCGTAAACACTTAAAAAGTTTCCATGTACTTCAAAATAGTTGTGTAAATCATTTGTTATTATGCCAAGCATTTTTCTAAGTTCACTCAGAGTATATCTTTGCAGTCCTAAAATCTCTTTTTTATATTCAAAATCTTGTCTTGGATGAATTGAAGAGGATATTAGTTTCAAAAGAGTTGATTTACCACTTCCATTCTTACCCAAAATTGCCCAATGTTCATTTTGTTTGATTTTTAAATTTAATTTTTCAAGGATAAGTTTATCTTCATATGATGCGTGGATATTTTCAAAATCTATAATATTCATTGTGTACCTTTTGGCTTTTCCAAATAATATTAAAGTTACTTTTAATATACATTTAAATACAATCCGCTTTCGTTTGAATTGTTCAAATGTAAATTATATACCTATTAGGAGGTCAAAATGGCTTTAGATCAGGAACTAAAAGCAGGAATTATCGCAAAATTTGCAAAAAAAGATGGTGATACAGGTTCATCAGAAGTTCAAATTGCTTTATTAACAGAGCAAATCAAAACTTTAACTGAACACTTAAAAATAAACAAAAAAGACCACTCTTCAAGATTGGGATTATTAAAAATGGTTGGTAAAAGAAAAAGATTATTGGCATATTTAAGAAGAACTAATTATGCTGGATTTGTTGAATTAGTAGCTACTTTAGGAATTAGAGCTAAGTAATTTCTCTTTTTCATTTTATAAAAGGGATTGCTTGTGCAATCCCTTTTTTTTTGGTAATTTTTTTTAAAAAAGAATTTTTAATTAGAATTAAAGTAAAATAGGACAAAAAAAATCGGATATTAAATGTTATTAACAAAAAAGAGTGAATACGCTTTGCTTTCATTAATTTCAATAGCAAAAAGCGAACAGGCAAAAAATGTCGATGAGTTGTCTAAAGAACTTAATATGTCAAAATCTTTTTTAGCAAAAATTATGCAAAATTTGGCAAAAAATGAGTTAGTTATTTCCCATAGGGGAGTAAATGGTGGATTTAAATTAAATAAATCTTGGGAAGAGATTACTATTTTAGAAATAGTTGTTGCAGCTGAAGAGAAATTACCAAATGTTTTTGAGTGTTCTCCATCGGCTGAATGTTGTCCAAATCAAATAGCATCTTTGTGCGGAATTTGGCCACTATTAAATAATCTTCAAATTAAAATAAATGAATTTTTAGAAAAATTAACTTTAAAAGATATATCACAATGAAATTAATCCACATCTCACATACCGATTTAGATGGCTTTGGTTGCCAACTTGTAACTAAAGAGTTTTTTAAAGAGGGTATGTTTTTTAATGCAAACTATGGTTTAGAGGTAAAGCTTACAATAAAAAAAGTTTTAGAAGAGATAATTGCATTAAAAGATGAAGAGATTTTATTTTTGATAAGCGATTTGAATTTAACAATTCAAGAAGCAAAAGAGTTAGATACAGAAATTTTGAAGTTAAATGAAAATGGATATAAGATAAAACTACAACTTTTAGACCATCATATAAGTGGTCAAAAATGTGCAGATACTTATTCTTGGTATTTTTTAGATATTACCAGAAGTGCCACAAAAATTGTATTTGATTATATTTGTAGTGAGTTTGGTGGATATGAAGAGAAAACTCAAGTTTGGTTATCAAAGCTTGTGGATTGTATAAATGCTGTTGATATTTGGCTTGAAAATGAAACTAAAAATTTTGAGTTTGGAAAAGCTTTGATGGGAATGATTACAAAAGCTAGAGAGATTAATAATATTCTTTTCCCAAATTTAAGTAGAGACTATAAACTTTTTTTATTGGTTGAGGCTACAAAGTTTTTGGATGTTGAGAATGCTCATATAAAACTTGACAATGAAGTTCATTTTATGAAAAAGAGCTTTTTAGATTTCTCTTTAAATGATGATACTTTAGATAATTTATCTGCAAAATATTTGGTTAAAACTTTGGATGATATAAAAGAGGATTTAACTGTTTATTATGGTAAATATAAAGGTCTTTTAACATATTGTTTGGGTTCTGTATCAATTCCTGCTAATACATTTTTAAAAGCAAATAGTGATTATGACTTTTTTATGGATATTGCAAAAAAAGGGAATGCTTCTTTTAGAGCAAATGGAAAAGTAGATGTTGCTTTAATGGCTTCAAAACTTGCAGGTGGTGGAGGACATATAAACTCTAGTGGTGCAAAATTTGAAGATTTTAAAGATAGCATTGATTATTTTGAAGTAAAAGCTTATGTTCAAGAGAAATTAAATAAATTGGAAGAGACTTCAAAAAAAGAGACTGAAGTAGTTACTGAAAAAACAGAGGAAACTAATTGATACGATTGGGTTCAAACTCTCCAACTAGAGCTAAGATTTTAACTGCACACAATATACCATTTATTCAAAATGGTGGAGATTTTGATGAAGACTCCATATTAACAACCAATCCAAAAACTTTTGTTTATGAGGCGACTTTAGGAAAATACAAAGAGTTGTTTTCAAAATATGGAGTTGATGATATGCCATTATTAGTTGCTGATAGCGTGGTTACTTGTGATGGATTACTTCTTAGAAAAGCAAAAGATTTAGATGATGCTAAATCTATGATAGAGCTTCAAAGTGGGAATAAAACTTCTGTTATAACTTGTATGATTTATAAATCAAAAGAAAAAGAGTTGATAGATATTTCAATAACAACCTATGAGTTTGAGAAATTTGATACTACAGATATGGAAAACTATATAAAATCTGGGGAATGTATGGGAAAAGCTGGAGCCATAATGGTTGAAGGTTTTTGTAAACCATATATAAAAAATGTTGTTGGTTATGAGAGTACAGCAATGGGATTGTGTGTGGAGAAGCTTAAATTATTTCTTTAAAAATTTAACATTTTAGTTATATCTTTTTTGCTATAATCTTTATAAATTAGTACATAAGGTTTTTATTGAAAGTAGGTGTTTTTGACTCAGGACTTGGTGGGCTAACAGTTGTTAGTGCTATTCAAAAAGTTTTAAAGGGTGCAGATATTTTTTATGTTGCCGATACTGCTTATGCACCTTATGGAGAAAAAACAGTACAAGAGATTTTGGACCGTTGTGATTTAATTACCAATTATCTAGTTTCAAATCATCAAATAGACTCTTTGATAGTAGCTTGTAACACAGCAACTTCAGCTGCAATAAAACACTTAAGAGAGAAATTTTCATCTTTAATCGTTGTGGGAACAGAACCTGGAATAAAACCAGCTGTTGAAAATACAAAAAGTGGAAAAATAGCTATTTTAGCAACACTAGCAACACTAAAAGGGGATAAATATCAACTTTTAGTAAGTCAATTAAAATCTACAAAAGAGGTTGATTGTTATGAACAAGCTTGTGTTGGTTTAGTGGAGCAAATCGAAAAGGGTGAAATAAAAAGCCAAAAAACCTATGAAATGTTGGAAAATTGGCTAGAGCCTATGAAGCAAAAAAATGTGGATACTATTGTTTTGGGTTGTACACACTATCCTTTGGTTGAAGATATTATCAAAGATATTATGGGTGAAGGAACAACTTTAATTCAAACAGGGGAAGCAATAGCTAAAAGATTATTGCACTTGAGTAAAGAGATAAATCATATAAATGAAGGTGATTTAAAAATGTCTATTTGCCATACAGGGGAAATAAATAAAGATATGATAGATAAAATTTTGGATAATAAAAATATTGAAATTAGGAAGTGTCAAATATGAGTGAAGTTTTAGAAAGAAGAGTTTTAGCTCTTAAATACAGACCAAAAAAATTTGAAGATTTAGTAGGACAAACAACAATTTCTCAAACTCTATCTTTGGCATTGGATACAAATAGATTAAGTCATGCTTACCTTTTTTCAGGACTTAGGGGAAGTGGGAAAACTTCAACAGCTAGAATTATGGCAAAAGCTCTTTTATGCTCAAATGGACCAACTTCAAAACCTTGTGAAGTTTGTCCAAATTGTGTTAGTGCAAATAGTAATAGACACCTTGATATTATCGAAATGGATGCAGCTAGTAATAGGGGAATTGATGATATTAAAGATTTGATAGAACATACAAAATATAAACCAAGCAGTGCTAGATACAAAGTATTTATCATTGATGAGGTTCATATGCTAACTACTCAAGCATTTAATGCCTTACTTAAAACACTAGAAGAGCCACCTGCTTTTGTTAAATTTATACTTGCAACAACTGACCCTTTAAAATTACCAGCTACAATTTTGAGTAGAACTCAACACTTTAGATTTAATAAAATAGCCCACACTGATGTTGTTCATCATTTGGGGCATATTTTAAATGAAGAAAAAATAGATTTTCAAAAAGAGGCTTTGGATATTATTGCAAGAAGTGGAAATGGAAGTTTAAGGGATACTTTAACTTTACTTGACCAAGCAATTATTTTTTCAAAGGGTAGTGTTAATACCACAAGTGTTGTTGATATGTTAGGATTAATTGACCCAAAAATTATGGATAATATTTTTGAAGTAATTTTAAATAGAAGTGATATAAATAAAATTGTAAAACTATTAGAAAATTACGAAGTTTCTCAAATATGTGATGAAATGAGTATCTATTTAAAAGAGAAAATGATTCATAAAGATAGTAAATTTAGTATGTTGTTGTTTGATAGATTTTTTAGAATTATTGGAGATGCAAAGCATCTTTTAACTCTAAATAGCGATGATGGTTTTGTTTTGATTTTAACTTTGATGAAAATGGTAGAAGCTACAAATATTAGAACTATTGATGAGATTATAAATCAAGTTGAAAAAATTCCTGTTACAAAAGAAGACAAAGTAAAGGTAGAACAAAAACCTTTAGTGAAAGAGATTATCAAAGAAGAGCCTAAAAAAGAAGAGTTAATAGTTCAAAAAACAGAAATAGCAGAAGAGATAGTTGAAAAAGTAGAAGAGGCAAAAACAGAAAATTCTACTTTAGAAATCAAAGATTTTTCTACTCCATTTGATGAATTTGTAGAAGAACCTATTAAAGAAGAGAAAAAAGAGATAATTGAAGTAAAAGAAGAGGTTTTTATAGAACCAATAGAAGAGAAGCAGGCTTTAATAGATTATAACCAAGAGATAGAGGTTGTACCTTTTGAAGAAGAACATTTAGAAGAAGAGATAGGTGATGAAAGATATGAGTTACTTATTTCAAAGGTTTATGATAGGGATTACGCTTTAGGAGAATGTTTTGAGAAAAACTTTGTTTTTGAGAGTTATGAAAACAATAAATTAACAATTATTTCTTATGCTCAAGGTGAGGAGAGAAACTTTTTATATAAACATTTTGGAATAATCAAAACATTTATCCAAGATATTTATGGGCATGAAGTGGAATTGGATTTTAAAAAAAAAGATAATCCACCAATAAACGAAAAAAAAAATGATGAAAAATTAGAAGAAATAGAGGAAGATGTATCTTCTGAAGTCTCTTCTATGATTGAAGATGTGGAGATGGGTGCAGGCTGTGTTGCTGATATTACAAAAAGTTCAGTGGAAGAACCATCTCAAAAAGAGTTACAGCTAAATGATATTTTAAATTCAAAAATGCTCAATAAAGCCAAAGAGATTTTTGATGTGAAAAAGATTATTGTTAAATCAAGGTCTTAATTTATCATTTGTTAATATAAAATCGATAGACTACCAAATTATTTTAAGAAGGATAAAAAATGAAAAATTTATCAAAACTATTTACTTTGAGTGCTGTTTTAGCAGTTTCTCTTTTTGCTGATACAGATGCTGATGTTATAAACTTTGAGAAAAAAAGAATAGCTCAAAATCCAAATGTTGAAGTTAAAAGTATTACAGTTGGAATGAAAAAAGAGTTGTCTTTAAATGGATGGACAGGTTATATTTTAGATGTTCAAGCTAAAGTTCAAGGTAAAGATATAAATGTTAAAGATATTTTATTTAGTGATGGAAAATATGTATCTTTGGAACTTATGGATTTAAAAAGTGGTAAATCTCTAAAGGATGAAGTAACTCCTCCTTTGAGTGAAAAATATTATGATGAAAAAAAACTTATAGCCGGAAATGCAAAAGCTAAAGATAAATTGGTAATTTTCTCTGACCCTCTTTGCCCATTTTGTATAGATTTTGTTCCTGATGTAATAAAATATGTTAAAAAACATAGTGATTCTATAGCTTTATATTATTATCATTTTCCATTATTAAGACTTCACGAAGCTGCAGGTCCATTATCAAAAATTATGGAAGTTGCAAAAGCTAAGGGAATGGAAGATGTTGAGTTAAAGGTTTATGAAACTGATTGGGAACCATATTTTAATGTAAAAACAACAGATGAGAAAAAGATTTTAGAAGGCTTTAATAAAGTATTTAAAACAAAGATAACTTTGGAAGAGATAAATACAAAAGAGGTAGCAACTTCAATTATGAAAGATATTGAAATGGGTGATACGGTTATGGTTCAAGGAACACCTACAATATTTGTAAATGGAGTAAAAGATAACTCTAAAACAAAATATGAAACTTTAGGAAAATAAGAAGGTAATATGGAAAAATTAGTAATTGCAACAAGAAGAAGTCAATTAGCCCTTTGGCAAAGTGAATATGTAAAAGCAAAACTTTTGGAATATTTCCCAAATATGCAAATAGAACTTCAAGAGTTTGTAACAAAGGGAGATAAAATATTAGATGTTCCTTTGGCAAAAATTGGTGGAAAAGGGCTTTTTACAAAGGAATTAGAGGTTGCAATGCTTGAAGGAACTGCACATTTGGCTGTTCATTCACTAAAAGATGTTCCTACTCAATTTGAAGATGGATTATTACTTGCAGCAGTTACAAAAAGATTTGACCCAAGAGATGCAATTTTAAGTAACAAATATGCTTCTTTAGAGGAGTTACCACAAGGTGCTGTTGTTGGGACTACAAGTTTAAGACGAAGAATGGCTATAAAAATGCTAAGACCTGATATTGTTTTAAAAGATTTAAGAGGAAATATCAATACAAGAATTGCTAAGTTAAATGCTGGAGAGTATGATGCTATTATACTTGCAGCAACTGGTATTCAAAAACTAGGAATTGAAAATGAGGTTAAATATTTTACTCCAATTTCAACTGATGTTATGATACCATCAATGGGACAAGCAACTTTAGGAATAGAGACTACAAACGACCCAAAAGTTTTGGAAATAGTAAAAGTTTTGAATGATGAAAATGCACATATTGAATCTACAATAGAGAGAAGTTTTGTGGATACTCTTCAAGGTGGTTGTCAAGTTCCAATAGGTGTAAAAGCTACTATCTTAGATGACAAAAAAATCAGAGTTCAAGCAATAGTTGGAATGCCTGATGGTAGTGAGTCTATAAGTGATGATATAACTGCGAACATTGAAGATTTTGAAAATATAGGTCAAAACTTAGCTAACTCTTTTATCTCTAAAGGTGCAAAAGAGTTGTTAAAAAAAGCAGAAGAGATAGCTTTTAAATAAAAGAATTAGCACTAGATTTAGTGCTAATTTAATTTACAAGAGAGTTTAATCAA
>JBBITK010000062.1:0-5089 GCA_037440805.1 Arcobacter sp.
AAAGGGCTTCATTTTTTGATTCAGGCAATGAAGGGAATTTCAAAAAAATTTCCTTTATGGAGGCTTGAAGTGATTGGGCCAAAAGGAGAATTTGATGAAGAAAAAAAATTTTATTTTAAGGAACTAAATGAATTAATTGAAATATTAGAGTTAGAAACAAATAATTAAAATTGATTTTGAATAGATAAAAATTTAGTGTTTCCCCAAATTAACACTAAATTAACACATCTTAGAGATAATCCATAAAAATTAAAAAAAAGGGTTTTTATGAAGAAAATTATCTCTTTATCTTTTATTGCTACAACAATGATTTTTGCTCAAGAATCAACTACTCTTGAAAAAATCAGTATTACAGAAAAATCAAATATCAAAGTTGTAAAAGATGTAAGTTCTGAACAAATCAAAAGTGCAGATTTAGCGGAAGCATTAAGCAAAAACATTCCATCTATTTCTATTGTTAGAAGAAGTGGAATTGCAAATGATATTATTTTGAGAGGTCAAAAAAAGGATAATATCAATATTTTACTTGATGATGCAAAGATTTATGGAGCTTGTCCAAACAGAATGGACCCTGCAACTTCCCATGTTCTTTCAAATAATGTTCAAAGTGTAAAAGTAATCGAAGGTCCTTATGATGTTGAAAACTTTGGAACATTAAGTGGAGTTGTAAAAGTTCAAACAAAAGAGCCAACAAAGGATTTTCAAGGTGATGTAAACCTAAATGTTGGAAGTTTTGGTTATAAAAAAGTTAGTTCAACTGTAAGTGGCGGAAATGATAGATTTAAACTTTTAGTTTCTGCTTCAACAGAAGAGGGTGACCCATACAAAGATGGAAATGGAGATGATTTTTTAGCTCAACAAATCAACAACGGTGTTTTATCTGCAAGTAGATATGTAAATAGCGAGTTAAAAGCCTATGAGAAAAAAACTGTTTTAACAAAAGGTGTGTTTAATATCGATGATAGTTCAGAGATAAAAGCCTCATATACGGCAAATAGAAGTGATAATGTGCTTTATCCAAATACACCTATGGATGCAAAATATGATGATTCTGATATTTATACTTTGGGTTATACAAAAAGAGATTTAGCATCATTTTCTAAAGAGTTAAATTTGGATTATTACTACTCAAAAGTAGACCATCCAATGGATACAGCACTTAGAAATGGTGGTCAAATGATGTATATGACTAACTTTATGAAATCATCTATTTGGGGTGGAAAAATCAAAAATAGTTTAGAAGTTGCTGATAGTTTGGTAACAGTTGGTTTGGATACAAGTGTTAGAAATTGGAAAGGTGAGAAATATAGAACTACTGTAAATACAGGTGTAATTGACCAAAGAGTTTCTAGTTTGGATTCAACAGATACTACAAACAAAGCACTTTTTACAAAAGTAGAAAAAACTTTTGGAAACTTGGAATTGGAAGTTGGAACAAGATTTGATAATACAGAAATTGACAATATAAATAGTGTAAAAACTGACAAAAAATATAATGCTTTAAATGGAAATATTTTTGGTATTTACAACGCAGATACAAAAACAAAATATTTTGCAGGTGTTGGAAAATCAGCTAGAGTTCCTGATGCAAGAGAGCTTTATATGGGTGTAAATAGTGATTTGGAAGATACAAAAAATTATGAAATAGATTTGGGATTTGATAAAACTATTGGAATGTTTAATGTAAGACCTAAGTTATTCTATTCTGTTTTAAAAGATTATATTTATAATACTTCAACAGGTACGACCACAAGATTTGATAATATTGATGCAAAAATTTATGGTTTAGATGTTAGCGGATTTTATTATATGACTGAAAGTTTTTATGTTGATTATGGAGTGGCATATCAAAGAGGTCAAAAAGATGGAGATTTTGCAGATAAAGATTTGGGAGAGATTCCACCTTTGAAATCAAACTTAGCATTTAATTATGAAACAAATAATGATGTGAAATACACAGCGGAATTGGTGGCTGTTGCTGGATGGAAAAACTATGATAGCAGTGCAAAAGAGCAAGAATTGGGAGGTTACACTGTTACAAATCTAAAATATCAAAACAAAATCAACAAAAGTTTTGATTTGACTTTGGGAATTGATAACTTCTTTGATAAAACATATAACTCAACAAACACTTATCAAGATATAACTTATGTTGAAGCTGGTGGAGATAGGGTTTTATTGAATGATATGGGAAGATATATGTACGCAAATTTAAAATATAGCTTTTAAAAGCTATATTTTATAGATTTATTTAAAAATCATTATCGCCAAAATTATAGAGACAGAGAAAGCTAAAAAAGCAGATATAGCCCACATTTTTTTGTTAGTTTCTCTATCTTCTTTGATTTTCTGTCTTATCTCTTTTACTCTTTCACCACTTTTTTGTTCAGGTTTACTATTTTTGATTTTATCTATATTTAGTTCCATTTTAAGCACCTTCTGTGGACATATTCCAAATCTTGATTTCTAAGGTAATTTTATCAATATTTCCTTAATTTAAATATGTATTTAAAATCTTATTTTTTAATCAAAATCCATTTTTGTTTGGGTTTGTCCCGTTGTACCAAACTCTAAATCTATGTTTTTTGCAAGTTCTTTGAAATCTATCCCTGAAATCTCTTTTAGACCTTTTAAAATCTCTTTTTTCCCATTTACTAGCTCTTTTGATTTGATACCGTGAGAGATAGATAAACTAGCTTCCACAAAGGCAGATAATTTATCACATTGTTTTAAAGCAAGTCCATCAATAGGGTTGTATTTGTCTAAATTATATTTAGAAACATCTTCTACAACTTCTATTTTTTCACAATAGATTTTATTTTGGAACTCCTCTTTTATACCATCATAAATTCCCAAAAGATAAGAGAATTCATCATGTAAACTATCTGGAACAAAAGGCAAAATATCATCTTGAATTTTTTGTATTTCATACTCTGCAATAATTTCAGATAATTCATCAACACAATATTTTACAGGAGTTATAATATCCCTTGTCAAAGCCTCTGGTAAATCATGGAAAAGTGCAGTAAAGAAGTTGTTTTGTAATCTTTTATCACAAGCCCCAACTTTTAAAGAGTAAAAATATGAAAAAATAGCAACAGTTAGCATATGCCCTAAAACAGAAGTTTCAGGAATTCTTGGAGTTTGAGCCCATCTTTTTTGGAATCTCAATCTTCCACTTAAATCGATAATTTTTGCTAATTTTTTATTAAGTGCA
Organism: Arcobacter sp.; assembly: GCA_037440805.1. GTDB lineage: Bacteria > Campylobacterota > Campylobacteria > Campylobacterales > Arcobacteraceae > Aliarcobacter. The sequence goes on from JBBITK010000062.1 coordinate 3,218, forward strand.
ATTTTCCGAACACCAATTAATTCATAATAATCTTCTATCTCTTCTTCAACCGCTTTTTTTACACTCTCTATATCACTTAAAAAAGCACTTGTTTGGTAAACAATAGAAAACTCCCACTTTGTAGACAAATATGAAGCGGCTTTTAAAATAAATCTCTCTTTTTCATACATAGAAGGATTATTTAAATAATCTTCAAATTTTTTTAAAAAGCTTCCATTATCAATCTCTTCAATACTTGAAGAGAGTTTTGAAATAACCCAAGAATTTATCTCTTTTGCTTTTTTTTGTAAAGCTTTTCTAAATACATCAGGTCTTATATCTGTAACAACAACTCTTCTTAAAAATTCAAAAATCCCAGCTTCGATAAGATGAGTAAAATTTATATCTTTCTCAAGTTTAGCTATAAAATAGGCAATTATAAATTTATGTGCTTGTTTATCAAGTTCCACAAGTTCAACCATTCTAGGATAGTCATTCCATCTTTGAATTGAAGCAGATGAAAATATATAATCTATAATTCGTGGATTTATCACTTTTTATCCTTTTTTTGAGAATCATCAAAAAGCATCATTTTTTTACCCAATAACATAAGTGAAACCACCACAAACATCATAAGATATACTTGCCAATCACTCAAAATTTATCCTCTACAACTTTTACCAAGGGCATTTATTTTTTCAACTCGACCTTCGTGTCTTCCACCTTCAAAAGTTGCGTTATTCCAAGCATCAACGATAGCTTCAACCATTCCGTATCCACTAACTCTCTCTCCTAAACATAAAACATTTGCATCGTTGTGTTCTCTTGCCATTTTTGCACTATATTCATTGTGGCATAAAGCAGCTCTAATACCATCAAATTTGTTTGCAGCCATACTCATTCCAATTCCAGAACCACAAATAAGTACACCTTTACTACCTTCATTTGACAAAACGCTTTCGCAAACTTTTGCTGCAAAATCTGGATAATCAACTCTATCTTTACCATAAGGTCCTAAATCTTCAACCTCATGACCTCTTGCTTCAAATAATTCTTTTACATAAGCTTTAATTTCTATTCCAGCATGATCTGCTGCTATAAAATATTTCATTAATAAATTCCCTCTTGATGTTTCAAATCTTTTTTATTATCTATATCTTTTTCCAAACTTTCAACAGTTCTAAATACTCTATCCCATCTAACTTCTTTATTCTCATCCCAAGAGAAATAGATAAACCAAGGAGTACCAACTATATATTTATAAGGAACCGTTCCCCAAAATCTTGAATCATTTGAATGGTCTCTGTTATCTCCCATCATAAATGTTTCATCTTCAGGTACAACTATTGGCATCATTTCAAAAAGTTCTCTTGGTTGTAATCCATTGTTTACTACATTTGAATCGTGATGAATACCTGGATGTTGCTCTTTATAAGGATCTATAACCCAAAGCTTTCCATCAATTTCAACAATCTTTTCTTTTGGATAATTTGCTTTTACAAACTCATTTCCCTCTTTTGGATGTAAAAATAGATGTTTCTCTTTTAGTGCAACCATATCTCCACCAGTAGCAACCGCTCTTTTTACATAGTGAATAGACTCATTTTTTGGATATCTAAATACAACAATATCCCCTCTTTTTGGTCTTTCACCTTCTATTAGATGACCATTTCCTCTGAAATCAGGTAATACTTTAATTTCTAACCAAGGAATTCTAGGTGTTGGTACTCCATAAGCATATTTTTTTACAAAAAGCATATCACCTATTAAAAGTGTATGAATCATAGAACCACTAGGAATTACAAAGGCTTGTGCTATAAAAAATATAATTCCAAGAACTATAACAATAGTTCCAGTCCATGTTGTGGACCATTTATAAAGTTTTGAAAACAT
>JBBITK010000062.1:5099-12246 GCA_037440805.1 Arcobacter sp.
CTACTTTTACCTAAGCTTGTAACAGCTGTTTTTATTTTTTTTCTCTTTTATCTCTAAGTTTTGAAGCTTTGATTGTATTTTTTAAAAGCATTGCTATTGTCATAGGTCCAACTCCACCTGGAACTGGAGTTAAATGTGAACATTTGTTTTTTAAACCTTCAAAATCAGCATCTCCAACTAATTTTCCATTTTCAAGTCTATTTATACCAACATCAATTACAATCGCTCCATCTTTAACCATATTTTCTTTTAATAAATATGGAACACCAACAGCAATTACAACTATATCAGCTGCTAATGTATGAGCTTTTAAATCTTTTGTTCTACTATTACAAACTGTAACTGTTGCTTTTGCATTGATTAAAAGTGAAGCCATAGGTTTTCCTACAATATCACTACTTCCAATAACAACAACATTTTTACCACTTAATTCAATTCCATACTCTTCAAACATTCTCATAACACCAAAAGGAGTTGCAGGTAAAAATGAATCAAGATTTGAAACCATTCTTCCTACATTGTAAGGATGGAATCCATCAACATCTTTTAACGGATCAATAGCTTCTAAAACAGTTGTTGTATCTATATGTTTTGGAAGTGGTAATTGAACTAAAATACCATCTAATGCAGGATTTTGATTCATTCTTTCTATTGTTTCAAGTAATTCATCTTGAGTAATTGATTCAGGCATTTCATGAACAACTGAATAAATACCAGCATTTTTACAAGATTTTGCTTTACTAGCAACATAAGTAGCACTTGCAGCATCATTTCCAACTAAAATTACAGCTAAACCTGGAGTTATTTGTTTCTCTTCCACAAGTTGAGCAACTTCAACTTTTACCTCTTCTTTGATTTTTTCAGATAGTGCTTTTCCATCAAGAATTGTCATTGTTTTATACCTTATTTTGTATTTTAGAATTTGAAAAAATAGTATCGAATCTTGGATTAATACCTTATTAATTTTGGCTTAAACAAATATTTAGAAACTATTAAATATAATCCACGCTCAAATTAAAAAAAAGGATTACAATGTTAGAGGGTATCATCAGAGATAGTATGACAAAACAAGCTACTAAAACTTTAAGAAGAAATGGATATTTAATTGCAAATATTTATGGAAAAGGTTTAGAAAATATTTCTGCAGCTTTTAAAAGAAATGATTATATCAAGTTTTTAAGAGATAAAGAGACTTTAGCTTTTGATGTTAAAGTTGGTGAAAATGTTTTAAAAGTAGTTGTACAAGAGTATCAAAAATGTCCAATTAGTTCAGAGTTATTACATGTTGATTTAATGGTTGCACAACCAAATGTTAGAACAACTTATAGAGTTCCAGTTAATGCTGTTGGAACTGCTAAAGGTTTAAAAAACAAAGGTCTTTTAATGCTTCACACAAGAAGAATTCCAGTTAAATGTACTTTTGAAAATTTATCAAATAACTTTACATTAGATGTAACAAATTTAGATACTGGAAACAACATCTTAATTAGAGATATTGATTTCCCTGCAGGTGTTGAGTGTTTCTTAGACCCAAGAGTACCTGTTGTTGGTGTAATTAAAGCTAAATAATTAGATATGTTTTTAATTGTAGGTCTTGGCAATATTGGTGAGAAGTATCAATTAACTAGACATAATATTGGATTTTTAGTTATCGATGAGATAACTAAAAATCTTTCCACTTCAAATATAAATAACTCAAATTTCCATTCAACTTTATTAAAATCAGGTTATGATTTATTTTCAAAACCAACAACTTATATGAATAATTCAGGTTTAGCAGTTGGTGCTATAAAAGAGTATTATAAAATACCACTTGAAAATATTATTGTTATTCATGATGATTTAGATTTACCTTTTGGTGCTGTTAGATTTAAAATTGGTGGTGGTCATGGTGGTCATAATGGCTTAAAATCTCTTGATTCACACATAGGTAAAGAGTATATTAGAGTTAGAATAGGTATTGGAAAACCTCAAGATAAAGCTGATGTTGCTAATTATGTTTTAGATAATTTTTCAAAAGTAGAAATGGAAAAATTATCTGAGATAATAAATCATTCAATAAAAGCAATTAATGCTATAAAAGTAGAAGATATAGAGCAAATAAAATCTAAATTTACATTAAAGTAGAAACATGAGTATATTAACAAAATATATACTAAAAAAATATTTTTTCAATTTTATGATTGTTCTAATATCTTTAGAACTTTTTTTTGTTGGAATAGATTTTTTACAAAATTACAAAAGTATACCAAGTTCTGCCAATCTACAAATTTTGTATGTTCTATATAATGGTTTTTTTACTTTAACACTTACTCTCCCTCTCTCTATTGTATTTGGTTGGATTGTTACACTAGTAATATTTATTAGAAATAACGAATTAGTTGCTTTTAATGCACTAGGTTCAACAAGAAGAAAAATCTATCAACCTGTTGTTAATATATCTGTTTTATTAATACTTTTTTTAATTGCACTTCAAGCAACTCCTTTAGCATACTCTTATGAACAAAAAAGAAAGATATTGCAAAACGAGTATTTTATAAATACTAAATCAGATATTTTTTTGAAATATAATGATTATTATGTATATTTTGAAAAACTATTTCCACTTGAAAAAAAAGCTGAGAATATTCATATTTTTAAGATAGAGGATAAAGATATAACTCAAAGTATATCGGCTAAAAAAGCTTTTTTTCAAAATGAAAAATGGTATATAGTTGATGCAAAAATTATCAATAAACCAAAAGATTTAAATTTAGCTAACAGTAAATTAGAAATTAAAAATGAAAAATTTTTGGTTACTTTGGATGGTTTTAGACCAAAAATACTTGATAACTTTTATGAAAATAAATCTAGTGTATCTTTGATAGATGCTTTTAGTGCATTAATTTTACTTAGTCAACAAGGAATTAATACCGATAAAATTAGAGCCGTAATTTACAATCAAATGATAGTCTCTTTTTTTGTTATACCAATATTACTATTGGTATTTGCAACAGCTTCATTAAATAGTAGATTTTTCAATATGGCTAAATTTACATCATTTTCTGTTTTTGGTACATTAATAGTATGGGGAATATTTTTTACCCTATTTAAATTTTCTAATGGAGGAATAATGAAACCTGAATTCTCTATTCTTCTGCCTATGGTTATTTGGATTTTATTATCATTTTATTTTTACAAAAAACAGATTAATTCATAAAAGGATTAGAAATTGAGATTTCATCAAAAAGCTTATGGTGTTGTTCCTTATAAAGTTGTAGAAGGAGATATAAAAATCCTATTATGTAAATCTGTTGCAAGTAAAGATAAATGGGGATGTTTAAAAGGTAGTAAAAACAAAAATGAAACAGCTTTTGAGTGTGCAAAAAGAGAGTTGTTTGAAGAAAGTGGTATTTTAGTTGATATAGTGCTTTTTGAAGATTATTTTGAGCAATTAAATATTGATAAAGATGTTGGTGTTTGGCTTGTTAATGTTAAGAATTTAGAAATAGATAAAATGTTTACAGATGATGTTTTAAAAGAAAGATATCTCTCTTGGGAAAATTCGAAGGTAAAATTCTTTAGTATAGAGAATCTGCCTAAGATAAAATCTAAGCAGATTGAACTATTAAGAGATATTAAGGATTTTTTGAGAAATAAGACTCTACACCATTAGCAATTCCATTTGCTAAAAGTTTTTGATACTCTTTACTGTATAATCTTTTACTCTCTTCAGGATGGGAAATATAACCTAACTCAATTAAAATTGAAGGCATTTGTGCTCCAACCAATACCCAAAATGGTCCTTCTTTTACTCCTGCATCTTGAATATCTGCATATTTTGTTTTTCCATTTTGAAGCATTCCAGCATGTACATCTATTGCTAGTTTATGAGAAGCTGTAATTCTTGGTCTATTTAATGATTCTAGAAATGCATTTTTAGATGAATTACTCATTCCACTAATGTCTTCAATATTCTCTTTTTCAGCTACATGTTTTGCTCTTTCATTTCTAGCAGGGCTTAGAAAATATGTCTCTATTCCTTGTGTATGATTTGCTTTTGCCTTTACAATAGAGTTTGCATGTATAGATATAAAAATATCTGCATTTTTATTATTAGCTAATACAGTTCTGTCTATAACTTTTATGAAATTATCTTTATTTCTAGTTAAATAGACTTTATAGCCACTCTGTTTTAGTTTATTGTAAACCATTTTTGCAATTTCAAAAGTTACAACTTTTTCATATCTTTTATTTGGTCCTGTTGCACCAGGATCATGTCCTCCGTGTCCAGGGTCAATAACAATAATTTTCTTTTTATTTGATGTTTTAAGGGCAGGAAATAGATTTTGAGGTTCAAAAGCAACTTCATTTGAGTTATTTTTAGTTGATTTTTTCTCATTTTTAGAATTTCTCTTTTCTAGTTCATCTTTCTTGTTTTCTGCTTTTATCGATTCTACTTTTATAATTAGTTGTTTATTTGTAAGTGCATAAGAGAGTTTTAACTTACTATTATTTGTAAGTTTTATTCTAGTTGAATTGTTATTTTTTGGTAAAACAGTTACTTTTTCCACATTTTCAAGTGAAAGTTTAATTTCATTTGCAAAGGCATATTTAGTAGAAATATCAATAATATTTTCAAAGTTATCATTAAATTTATATGTTGAATGTTTTATTGAATTTTTAGAAATTTTACCGTTAAAGTCAACTTTTATAATATCATTTTTTGCAGATATTAATTTGATACCATTTGATGAATCTATAAAATTATTGATTTTAGAACTTTTAGAAGAATCTTTTTTATCCTCTTTTTTCTCTTCTTTATCATCTTTTGTACTATCAACTTTTTTCTCTTTTTCAGATTTATTTTCAATAATATTTTTTTCAGTTATATCATTTTTTTCACTAACAACTTTTTCTTTTTTTTCAGGAGAAGTCTCTTTTTTCTTCTCTTTTGTTGGAGAGTTATTTTGGTTATTTGATTGATTTTGATTAGAATTTTTTTTCGTATTTTTTGGAAGATACTCTTCAAGGGTATATTCTACAGTTCTCTCACTAGGAGCTGAAAATTCAACTTTTTTTGATTTTTCATTTTCTCTAGCTAGTAAGATTTCTAATTTTCTCTTATCTGGAGTTACATCTTTTCCTAATTTTTCTCCATATTTTACAATCTTTTTTAACTCTTCTAGTTTTGTTTCACTATCTCCTTTTAAAACAGCTTGCATATAGTTAAGTCTTGCATCATGGTATTGTTGTTTAAGTGAATTTGCAAATAAACAACTGCAAGATAATAAAATTAAAAAAAAGATTCTATTAAAAATGACTATTCTCCCTTAGTTAATTTTTCTATAAGTTCTTTTACCGATATAATTTTGTCAATTCTATATCCATTTGAACCCGTAAAAAACAGTCCAGTGTCAACATCACCATTATATGCTGCACCTAATCTATCTGCTATACAATATCCAACTAATTTTGCTTCATGTCCTCTGTTACATGGACTTACGCAATTAGAAATACATTGTACTTTTGGAGCAGTTTTATTTTCAATAGAAAATTGTAAATTTGTCATAACTCCTCTTGCTGGTAGTCCAACAGGAGATTTCATAAGTTTTATATCTTCTTCTTTTGCATTTAGTAAAACATTCTTTAAATTAGCATGGGCATCACACTCAAAAGTACCAATGAATCTTGTTGCCATTTGAACACCAACACATCCCATTGCTAAAAACTTATCAATATCATTTTTATTCCAGATTCCACCAGCAGCAATTACAGGAATATTCCCCCAAAGTTTTGCTTCTTCAATTACAGGAGGAACTATATTTTCTAGTTGATACTCATCTTGAAAGCATTGCTCGTAAGTAAATCCTTGATGTCCACCACTTAAAGGACCTTCAACAATTACAGCATCTGGTAATTTATTATATCTTTGCCATTTTTTACAAATAAGTTTTAAAGCTCTTGCACTTGAAACTATTGGAACTAATGCAACATCAGGAAAATCTTTTGTAAATTCAGGCATATTTGTAGGAATTCCAGCACCTGTGATTATTATATTTGCACCCGCTTCACAAGCATCACGAACCACTCTTCCATAATCATTTATTGCATATAAAATGTTACAACCTAATGGAGCATCTCCACAAACTTTTCTAGCATTTGTAAATATTTCAAAAAGAGAGTCTTTATTATAAAAATTAGCAACATCTTTTGGTTTATCTTTTTTTGTAATTATTTGAACATTTTCACTTTTATTTCTATAATATCCAGTTCCAACAGCAGATATAACACCTAATCCACCCTCTAAACTAACATTACCAGCTAATTGATCCCAACTTATACCTACACCCATTCCACCTTGAACTATTGGATGTTTTATCTCATATTTACCTATTTTCAAAATTAGCCTTTCTTATTTTATTATTATCTTAGCGAAACTTTTTTTACCCTTTTGTAAAATATATTCACCACTTGTTAAATTTAACTTATCATCTGTTACTTTTTCTTGATTTATTTTAACAGCACCTGATGTTACATCTCTTCTTGCTTGGGAAGTTGAAGGAACCAAACTTGAATCAACCAATGCTTGACAAATCCAAATTTCATTTTCAAATATAAATTCTGGAATATCAGTTGGTATATCTTTTTTTGCAAAAACTTTCTCAAATTCTAATTTTGCTTTTTCTCCTTCTCCTAAACCATGGAATCTATCAACAATTTCAGCTGCTAATGATTCTTTTACTTTTTTAGGATGTAACTCTCCTGAATTAACACCATTTTTCAACTCTTCTATCTCTTTTAATGATTTTGAAGATAAAAGCTCAAAATATCTCCACATTAACTCATCACTAATAGATAAAACTTTTCCAAACATATCATTTGAAGCGTCAGTTACTCCAATATAATTACCTAAAGATTTAGACATTTTTTGAACACCATCTAAACCTTCTAAAATTGGCATCATTAAAACAGCTTGTTGTTTTTTAGAGTTATAAGCTTTTTGTAAAGTTCTTCCCATCAAAAGGTTAAATTTTTGATCAGTTCCACCAATTTCTATATCTGAATTCATAGCAACTGAATCATATCCTTGAAGTAGGGGATATGTAAATTCACTAAGAGCTATAGGAGTATTTGAAGCATATCTTTTGGAAAAATCATCTCTTTC
>JBBITK010000063.1:0-11834 GCA_037440805.1 Arcobacter sp.
CATAAAAAATCCTTAGAAATTAAAATATAAAAATTCTGACACTGTGTTTAAAGATAAAATAGAATAAATCAAACATATCAAAGCTAAAAAAAGAGTTTTGTAACTTAATTTAAATATTTTTATTTGTTCCATAGAATTTTTTAAAAATAAACTAAAGATTATACACATAAGAATCCATATTAAACTTTTACTTCCTCCACCTATATTAATAGTTACTTCATCAAAAATTATTCCATAATTTGATAAAAAAGAAAGATTATTACTATATTTTTCTGCCATTATAATACCAGATAAACCCACCATACCTTTTAAAACTTTAACAGCATCATCCCACTCTTTAGCCCTAAAAAATATCCATGTAATATTCACAAAATTAAATGTTATAAACCAAGCTAACCATGTCCACATTTTAAATCCAAGATTTGTCCAAATTCTATGAATTATCAATGCCATTCCATGTAAAAATCCCCAAAATATAAATGTCCATCCAGCTCCATGCCAAAATCCACCTATTATGAATGTTGCTAAAAGATTTACATAAGTTCTTGATGTTGATATTTTATTTCCACCTAAAGGAATATAAATATAATCTCTTAGGAATCTTGAAAGAGTCATATGCCATCTTCTCCAAAAATCTTGAATATTTAAAGCCTTATATGGAGAGTTAAAGTTAATAGGAAGTTTTATATTAAACATTAAAGATATACCTATTGCCATATCTGTATATCCAGAAAAATCAAAGTATAATTGAAATGTGTAAGATAGACTTGTTGCCCATGCTTCAAATAGATTTAATGTTGTTGCTGTATCAAATCCAGCATTTGCCCACACAGCAAATGTATCAGCAATTATTACTTTTTTAAATAATCCAATTGAAAATATAAATAAACCAACAGCAATATTTCTATAATTTATTACACTATTTCTTGGATTTGCAAATTGGGGCATCATCTCTTTATGATGTAATATTGGACCTGCTAATAAATGCGGGAAATAAGTAACAAAGAGCATATACCTTACTAAGTCATACTCTTTAACTTCATTTCTATATGCATCTACTAAAAATGCTATTTGAGTAAAAGTAAAAAAACTTATACCTAAAGGAAGAATAATATGTTGTAATGGAATATTTGAGCCAAAAATACCATTAAAGTTTTCTAGGAAAAAATCAGTATACTTAAAATATCCCAACAAAGCTACATTACAAACTATACCAAATACTAAAATAGATTTTCGACTAAAAGTTTTATTTAAACCTATTTTATTATCCTCATTACTTTTACTCAATGTTGTCCCTATTAGGTAGTTAAATAAAATTGAAGATAAAATCAAAGGTAAATATACAATATCCCACCAAGAATAAAAAAATAGACTTGCAAAAACTAAAAAACCTTTTGCAGCTATTGTCAATCTTTTACTATTTAAATAAAAGTAAATAAAAAATGTTATTGGCAAAAATGCAAAAATGAATTCATAAGAGTTAAAAAGCAATTAATTTTCCCTAATTATTTTTAAAACATCATTAGCTGTAATCAATTTCATACAGTTATGATGTTTTAATGGACAAACTCTTTTCATACATGGAGAACAATCTAATTTTTTTGTAACTATTACTCCATTTTCATTATTCCACTGATTTGTCTCACTAAATTTTGTTGGTCCAAAAATAGAAACTGTTTTTATTTTAAAAGCAGATGCAATGTGCATAGGCCCACTATCATTTGTTATAAATAAATCCAATCCTGCAATTTTTTCTATTAATTCAGGAACAGTTGTCTTACCAGCAAGATTTTGATAATTTAAAATTCCATTATTTATCAACTCTTTTTCTATATCATTGGCTATTTCAACCTCATCAGGTCCACCAAAAATAACAATATCATATCTATTTGACAGAGTTATAGCAACTTTAGCAAATTCATTTGGATACCATCTTTTTGCACTTCCATAAGTTGCACCTGGATTTATTCCTAAAGTTGGTTTTGAAAAATTAAAAGGCTTTGTATAAATCTTTAAATCACCTGCTTCTTCACTTTTTTGTAAGAAACTATTTATAGAATTATTATATTTCAATACTTGATGTATATTGTCTTTACTTTTTTTAAAAATATACTTTTTTGCAGATTTTATAAAAAAGAAAAAAAACTTAGTGGTAAAAGAGCTCCTAAAAGATATAGCCATATCAAATTTTTCTAATTTCATAGCAATTTTAAATAATTCTAAATACCTAAATTTACTCTTTTTTGAATTATCAATCAAAATATTTTTTACATTAGGATGGTTTATAAAAAGTTTTGTAGATACAAATGAGCCAAATATAGTAATTTCAACATTTTCATAATTTTTTATAATATTTTCAATAGCAGGAGTTGCCATAACAGCATCTCCTAACCAAGTTGGTATTTCAATTAATAATTTCATTTATCATATCCAATGTCTCTTTTACATTTTTTTCTATTGAAAAATTTTGCACAATCTTCAAGTTTTCTTCTTTTATTTTATTCATTTCAGTTTCATTTGATAAAAGATTATCAATTTTATTTACTATTGCATAATCAATAGATGAATTCATAATATATTCAGTAGGTAATATTTCACTAGCTCCATTTTGTTTTGTTGTTATAACAACATTTTTATAGTTCATAGCTTCAAGAATAACATTTGAAAATGGTTCATATCTAGTAGGAAATAAAAAAATATCACTAATGGCATAAAAATCTTTTACATCGCTTCTAGCTCCTGTAAAAATCACTTTCTCTTCTAAACTTAAATCTTTTACATAATGTTTATAAAAAGATAAATTTTTCTCTTTCCCTACCACAAAAGCTTTAAAATTCTTGTTTTCTAGTTTTGATAAAATCTCTAAAAACTCTTTTACACCTTTTCTTTTAAATCCACTTCCTACATACAATATAATCTTTTCATTTTCATTTATAGAAAACTCTTTTTTCAATTTCTCAAATGAAATTGTTTTATCAAAACTTTCCAAAGGAAAACCATTGTGAATAACCTTTATTTTATTTTCATCTATTCCATAAGTTGAGATAATTTCATTTTTCACCATATTTGAATTTGCAATAATCTTTTTGCTTTTACTAAAACATCTTTTTTCTAAATATAGATAAACCAAATGTAATGGATTAAATTTTGATTTTTTCTCTATTTGTAAAAAAACTTTATGTACACCATCCCCTGCTCTATAAATATCAGGACAAGAGATTCTTTCTAAGGAAAAATAGATATCACTATTTTTTTTGTTTTTACATACTTGAATATTAAATAAAATTACTCTTAACCAAGACGGCAAAAACTTGGGTATATTTGAATGTATTAATTCATACGAAATTTTAAGTCTATCTAATTCTTCGCAAAGTCGTAAAAGATAAACTTCCGCTCCACCAAATTTTGTTTTATTTGCTCTAATTAAGTTTAGTTTTTTCATTCATTATTCTTTTATCTTCATACAACGAAGCAACTATTCCTATTCCCAAAATAAAGAAAAATATTTTTAGATTATGATTCATAAATGTCATATCAACCAATGCTCTTGAATGGAAAGAAATAATAAAAAATATTGTAAATATTTTTGGATAACTTAATTGAAATGATAATAGTTTTGATATTAAAAATATTATAAAAGCTAAATATAGTATCATTCCAAAAATACCTACGCCTAGAAACAAATTAATTATTCCACTATGTGGAAAATTAAAAGAATTATCATCACTTTTGTATATTTTATTTATTAAATCCTGATAAGAATGCCTACTATACCCATTTCCCAGAGGATATTCTAAAATTAAATTTACACCTTCTATAAATTGCTTTAATCTTAAATAATTTGATAAATCAACACATTCTCCATTTTTAAGTTTTGGACAAGGATATTTATCTTTATCAATCCAATACAATGATTTGTCATTTAATGTAATACTTATTGTTTCTACAAAACTATTCCATCGCTTATCATATTTTATGTTCATAATAGCTAATCCTAAAAGTACAAAAATAAAGATAATTGAAATAAAAATTTTTTTTAATCTATTTATCTTAGAACTGATAAAATACAGTAAAAAGAAAAAGATACTACTAAAACAAAAAGTAATAACTCCCCATCTCATTCCCTGTAGATATACAGAAAATATAAAAATAAATAAGAACAAAGGAATTAACAAATTATTAAAATATAGAAATCTTTTATTATTTTGCAAACGAATATAAATTTCTGCTAAAAAAAATGCATATATTAAATTAGTAAAATAACTCATTTCTCTTATTTCAAGAAGATAACTCCTTCTAATAGGTAAATATCCTAATGTAAAATATTCACTCAATGCAAAAATTATTACTAGTGAAACATGTAAAAAACCTGTGTAAAAGATTAAATTAAATATTATTTGATAATTTAAGTACTTGAATTTAGAAATTACAATTAATATTCCTGCACAGAAAAATGATATAGGAATAATTAATTGTCCTCTAATCTCAGTAGCAACTCTTATTTCTGAATCTATTATAAAAGGTTGAACTATTATCCAAATAATAAAAGCCATTAAAGAAATAAAAGTCTTTTTATATTTATCAAAGAATAAATTCAATTCTTTTTTTTCTAAAATATTCGATATTAAAATTGAAATTAAAAATAAAGATAATATTACGTTAGAAAAAGCTATAGTCCCTCTAAAAAATAGAAAAAAAACAAACAATACTATTAATAATCCTAAAAAAGACTCTATATATAAATTTTTCTTAGAATATGGTTTAATCATTTAAATGCTCTTTATTTAATAATTTTAATATATCTTCCACTTTTATATTATTAGCTACTTTCGAACTATCTTGAATTACTAGATTTTCATATCCCCAAGGATACCACCTAGATATTTCTGATTGACCAAATAATGCAACTGTTTTTGTTCCAACGGCTGGTGCTAAATGCATCGCTCCACCTTCAAGAGTAATAACAAACTTCAAATTTTTAAATAAAGCACCCAAGTCTATAAAAGAAGAAGTTTTAATAAATTGTATTTTGAATCTTTTTGATAAGTTTTCTGCCATTATATAATCTTTTGGTTCAGCAGTTAAAATAATATTATTTTTGTCAATATTTTCTAATATTTCACTTATTTTATTTTCCGATAATTGATTGTTTTTCATTCTTGCAGAAATATGAAAACAATAAAAATTTTTAAATGCTAGATACTTATTTTCTAATTCTTTGTTTATATAAAAAAATGTTTTTTCTTGATTATTCTTAACTCCAAAAAAATCTAAACAATCAAAACAAAATTCTACTTCATGTTGCTTTTCTTTAATATCAACATAAATATTAAAATCATCTTTTCCATTAATATTTTTTGAACCTATTTTATACTTTGCATTGGTAATTCTACTAAACAATTCTGCTGATTTAGAGTATTTTCTTCTCAATACAATAACAACATCATATTTCTCTTTTCTAATTTCTAAAATTATCTTTAATTTTCTAACTCCTGCCATAATTTTATTTATAAATCCGTTAACATGCTTAGGTTTTGTATAACAATATACTTTATCAATAAAAGGATTTTCTTCTATAGCACTGTAATTATAAGAATTAACTACTATATCAATCTTATATAATGGATATTTTTTCTTCAAAGCTTCAATTGCAGGAGTAGTACATATTAAATCACCTATATTATCATTTCTTACTAATAATATTTTCACCAATTATCCTTCAAAATCTTTTTTACATTTAAAAATACTTCTTCAACTGATATATCATTCATTGAAACATCATCATTTCCATGTTCATTTAAAGGATGATCAATAGCTACAAATTCTTTATTTTCTAAAGGCTTGAGTAAACTACTTGATGCAAAACTATGATACATTACAATCATCGGAATATTCATTGTACCTATTATATGAGTAGGTCCTGTATCTACCCCTATATACAAATTTATTTTACTCATTATTGCAGCAGATTCTCTAAAAGAAACTTTTCCTGCAACAATAAAAGAATTATTAATTTTTTCTTTGATTTTAGAAAGATTTACAATATCATCTTCACTACCAAAAAGCAAAAAATATACATTTTTATAATCTTCATTAATTTTTAGGCATAAGTTTATAAAATTTTCAATTGACCAATTTCTAAAAGATTTTGTATGAAAACTATTTGCTTGAATACCAATTAAAGTCTTATTTTCTAAATTGAAGTCTTTTAAATATTTTAATGCAAAATTATCTTCATTTTGAGAAATTTTGTACATTAATTTTTTGCTAGAAACCACTTTATTTAAACATTTCAACAAAGATAATCTCATATCAACAGAATGCATACTATGCTGTAATGGATATTTTTTAGTATATAGTAATTGTTTTTCTAGATCATAATTACCAACTCTAAATGATATAATATTCTTAGATATTTTCATTGATTGCTTGATAAATGATTCATTGTCTTTGTTTAGTATAACAACTAAATCATATCTTTCATTTTTTTCTATACTCATTTTCTTAGATGTTATATAACCTACTTTATCTATAAAAGAATCATTATTTAATAGTATCTCATATCTCTTAGGATGGGTTAAGTAAGTTATTTTAGAGTTTGGCCATTTTTCCTTTAATAATCTTATAGCAGGAGTACTAAGTAAGATATCTCCAAATCGACCAGAATATATAACTAAAATTTTATTTACAACAAAATCAATTTTTATTTCTTTATTTGAATCTATAATATCATTTAAATCATACAAAATATTAGATAACCTGTATCTATTTTCATCTATCTTTTTATTTATCAAATTTTTGCTTATAAGAGTTTCTAAAATATCTTTGTGCGAGTATATTTCTAAAAACTTATTTAAAATGTAATTTTTATTTTCCTGAGATTGATTATTCATAATTGAATATAGTAATTTTGAAATTTCTCTTTCCATCCACTTATCTAATTTTTCATATTCTCTTCCCATCTCAAAATCAATATGAAAAATTTTACCATCTGAATAAATTATATTCTTCAAGTTTGAATCAATATGACAAAATAATGGTTCATTCTTATCTTTTGCCAAAGAATGTCTAAAATCTAAATCTTTAAAAATTTTTTCCACTATATCTAAATCGAAAGAATTTCTAAATATTTCATCTAATGTTTTTCCATTAATTTTTGATAATTCCAAATAATTATTAGCTTTTTTCAAAACTTTTGGTACATTCAAATTATAACTATCCCACAATAACAGTACCTTATATTCAAATTCTTTTCTTTTACCATTATTATAATATTCAACTGGCTGATTTATTCCTATAAAATCCATAAAACTTCTAAATATAAATTTGAAAAAAGGTTTTTTATAACCATAAGATTTTACATAAACATTATTTTTTTCTTCTAAATGATTTGTACTCACAGCTTTCATGCTGGACCTCTTCTAAAATGAATAATATTATTCAATTTATAAAATATTTTTTTAACAATTCCTATAAATCCTTTTTTATTACGAATTCTTCTTTCTCTACTAAACTTTATATCACCACCAAACTTACGATTAAAATATAATGTTATGTCTTTTGGTTCTACTATTTGATAATTAAAATTATACATGAATTCATACAACTGATTTTTTAATTGTTCTTCTGTTAATTTAAACTTTTTCAAATATTTTTCAGGAATACCTTTTTTGTGAATTAAACTATGATAAATTAAAGTAAAGTAGGAATTATCTTCATCAAGAACATAAATATTATTATTTAAAATCCTGTTTTGCATACAATTATTTTGCCAAAAGATATCAAAATAATTGTCTCCAACATATCTAAGATCTATTCTTATAGACTTATCATTTACAACTATTTTATAGTTGACTCTTTGTGTTCCTTTTGACATTTTTCTTGCATTTAAAAAAAGTGCTATTTTCTCTGGATTATATACTAAAAAATCTATATCATCATTTTCATTCATAAATTCATTAATTTCATCATGATTTCTTAACACAACATATGGTTCAACTGCATTCAAAAAATAAAATAATTCATCAAATGAATTCCAATATTCATTACCTGTAACATTTCTAGTAAGATTAATTATTTCTGTTTCCTTAGCCTTAGCTTTATAATCAACTAAATTTATACCTAATAATAATGCTAAATCTCTATTTGTCTCTTTTTCATCATTGGTAGCATGTATACCGAATTTTGTTTTATATTTTTTTCTCAATTCATTTTTCTTATCGAAAAAATTTGAATTTACTTTTTCTACGCCTCTTGCATTTAATCGAAATTCGTATTGAGGGTTTAAATCTTCAACTATTATTAATTTAGATTTTAATTTATCTCCCGTTTTTTCTTTTATAGAAGATGTTGAAAGTTTATCTCCATAAAATCTAATAATATTTCTGTTAATTGAATTTTTATTCCAACTTATATCATAAATCTCTACGATCTTAAATTTATTTTTTAAATCAGAAAGTATATTATCTGATTGGGAAAAATAATTTGGCCAAATAATAAATAATCCATAATCACTCATATTAACTCTTTATATATTTTCATAATTTTATTCACCATCACTTTTTTAGAAAATTTTTCTGAGATATAATTTCTAGAATTTTCACAATATTTATTTCTAATTTCTTGATTATTTATAAGTAAATCACAGGCTTCAAAAATTTCCTCTTCAGTATTTACTAAAATAAAATTTTCATTATTTAATAAATCTTTTGTACTACCAACATTTGTTGAAATTACAGCTTTTTTCATTAACATTGCTTGCATAACAGATTGAGGTACGCCTTCTTTAGAATCTGAAGTTAATAAAAAAATATCTAAAGCACTTAGTAAAGTTGGTATTTCTGTAATGTGTCCCAACATTAAAACTTTATTTCCCAAATTAAATTGTTCTATAAGCTTTTGTAATTTTATTTTTTGTGGTCCATCACCAACAATCACAAATTTTAAATCTTTATTTGGATATTTATCTATTATCTTTTTAGCAACATTTATAAAAATATCATGCCTTTTAAATTGTCTTAAAACTGCCACTATTCCAATTACTATTTCATCAGGTTTAAAATTAAAAAACTGACGAGACTTTAAAGCATCATATTTATTTGGATTAAATAACTCATCATCAATTCCAGTAGGAATAGAGATAATTTTATTTGGATTAATACGATTATATTTAATCATATCATCTTTAACACTCTCACCAGTAGTAAAAATAAAATCTGCCAACTCATTAATAAAGTTAAATCTACTTGGATTTATAATATTTGATAAATGCCTTGTTCTTATAAATTTAGCACCAGATAATTTTGCTGCTATTCCACCAACCCAAGTATCCTTTCCACTGTGAGTATTGACAATATCAATACTATAATCTTTTATAATTTTTATTAATTTAAACATTGTATTAAAATCAACATTTCCTTTAAAAGGCAGTACAAATACTTTTATATTATTTTCAATAGCTTTTTCTTTTATTTTAGAGTTATTTCTGCAAGCTAAAAATACTTCAACTCCTAATTCTCGAACGGCTATCATTTCATTGATAATTCTAATCTCTTGACCACCCCAACCATCTGACCATTCGGTATGCAAAACTCTTATTTGTTCTTTCATATATTTATCATCTCATCCATATTTTTTTTAATAAACTCAAAATTTAAATTCATCAAACAATCACTAATTTTAGAGCCATTACAACCATCTTTTCCACAAGGTTGACAATCCCTATTTTCAGCTATTACTCTGTGTTTTCCCATTATTTGGAAACCATTTCTTTTATTATAACCACTTTCCATATAATCATTATCCCAAGGTCCCCAATGATCTGTTCCACTTGGTCCAAAAAAAGCTAATACAGGGATATCATTTGCAGCGCTTATATGCATTATTGAAGTATCAACCCCCACAAAAATCTTAGCTTTTTTATTTAAACAAGCTGTTTGCTTTAAAGTAAATAATCCACCTAAATTTAAAGGTTCACTTTTGCATAATTTTACTATTGATTTTAATTTATCCATCTCTTCTTTAATTGGAGCTGCTGTTAATACAACTTTTATTTTTAATTCCAATTCACAATAATCTATAATATCCGCCACAGTTTCATCATTTATACATTTAAATAACCATCTAGAAACTGGATGAATATGTATAAATTCTTTTTCTTTCAAATTATTTTCTATTAAAGATTTATCTATTTTTAATAAATCTTCTTCTGTCCAAAAAATTTCTACTTTCTTTTCAAATATACTGAGATTTAAAGCCCTTAAACTATCTAAATCCATCTCTAAAGTATGTCTGAGCCCTTGTTTTGGAAGATATATATCAAAAACTTTATCAAATTTACTATTTGATTCATATCCTATTTTGTTTTTTGCTCCACTAAAGAATGCTAATTGCGCACCCCTATCACCTTTTGTTGTATTTATAACTAAATCGTACTTATTTTTTCTTATTTTATTAGCAAAACTAAATTCTTCAACTAATCTTTTAAAAAGACCTGACTTTTTTATTTTTGTTCTATCATAAACAATAACTTCATTTAAATATGGATTTAAAGTTACCATATCTTCACAACCTTTGTTTACGGCAATATCTATTAAAGCATCAGGATAATTCAATTTTAAATTCTTAATTAAAGGTGTTGTTAATAAAACATCACCAATATTTCTAAATTTCATAATTAAAATTTTTTTAGGATTATTAATTGTCATTTTATATATTTCCAAAATGTATATTGTGCATAAAGTTTTGATATTATAAAACCATGCCATCCATCTAAAAAACCTCTTTTTAATATATACAATTTAAAAAAAGTCCAATATGGATTTATAATAGCTTTTAAAATAGATTTTTTCTTATGATTTAAAGAAGAGTATCTATTTTGTTTTTGAATAAACTCTTCAATACTATTATATGCTAAATGTATCATATGATTTTTTAAATATCCAATATTTGATTTTAGTTGTACACTTTCATGAACACTAACATCATTAAATCTAGCTTTTGTTCTATTAAATAAACGAATAGAATAATCAGGATACAATCCACAACTTTTTATATTTTTTCCAAAAAAATTATTAAGCCTTGCAACAAAATAGCCATCATTAGAAGGATTATTTAGTATTTCTAAAATTTCTTCTTCTAATTCAACAGTTATTCTCTCATCACTATCCAAAACAAAAACCCAATCATTTTTAGCTAATTCAACTGCTTTATTTTTTTGAGGACCAAAACCTAACCAATCTTGTGAATAAACCTTAGCCCCCAAATCTTGAGCTATTTTACATGTATTGTCACTTGAACCACTATCTAAAATCAAAACTTCATCCGCAAACAATGAAGATTTTATAGCATCACCTATAAAACTTTCTTCATTTTTAGTAATAATTACAACTGATAACTTTTTCATTTATATAAATGCTCATATTGATTTTTCCATCTCTTATGGAACCAAAACCACTCTTCAGGCTTCTCTTTAATAATATTTTCCGTAACAAGTGCTTGTTGTTGTACACAATCCAAAATATCAGCATCATAATTTTCACTATTTTTCATTTCTATTGGTTTCAAAAATTTAACATCAAATTTTTTATAATCTTTTGTTTGTATAAAAGCAGGAATTATAACCGCATCAAATTTTTTAGCTAAGATAGCTGCACTTGGAGTATGTCTAGCTTTTTTTCCAAAAAAATCTATCAAAAGCCCTTCTGTTTCTTTTGTATTTTGATCAACTAATAATCCTATTGGTCTATTAGATTTTAAAGCCTTGACCATTCCTTTCATCGCACCATTTTTACTTAAAAGTTCTATATCAAACTGCTCTCTATTTTTACTTAAAA
>JBBITK010000064.1:0-11625 GCA_037440805.1 Arcobacter sp.
GCTGCTGCTAAAACAGTTTTTCCAATGGTTAAAACCAAAGAAGTTTCCCCTGTCATAGAGAAAAATGAAATCATCAATAAAATAGGAATAACTGCGATATCTTGCATAATCAAAATTCCCAAAACCCTTCTTCCATGGGCTTTG
Source organism: Arcobacter sp. (assembly GCA_037440805.1). Classification (GTDB taxonomy): domain Bacteria; phylum Campylobacterota; class Campylobacteria; order Campylobacterales; family Arcobacteraceae; genus Aliarcobacter. The sequence goes on from JBBITK010000064.1 coordinate 145, forward strand.
TTTATCTCTTTTGTTTCATTAAATGTTTTTAGAACTATTGCTGTTGAAGATAAAGATAGTGCTGTTCCCACAATCAAAGCAGTTTGAGTTGATAATCCAACAACATATTTCCCAAGCAAAAAAACTATAAAAGCAGTTATTACAATCTGCAAAGTTCCCGTTAGGAAAACTTCCCTTTTCATCTTTTTTAAATGGTTAATTGAAAATTCCAAACCAATAGTAAACATCAAGAAAACAACTCCAAATTCAGCTATCTCTTTTAATTCATGGTTATTTACAACTTGATGAAGATTAAATAAATATGCAATTATAGTTCCCGTAAAAATATAACCTATAATTGTTGGAAGATGAAGTTTTTTTAATAATAAATTTAAAATCACAGCGATTGAAGTTGCCGTTACAATAATACCTAACATAAGTTATCCTCAAATCATCTATAATGCATCTGCTTATAACCCTCTAGCCTTTTTTTATAAGCTGAATTCAACATAGCATTTTTAGAATCTAAAAAATCAATGGCTAAACACTCCTGATTTCCCCTTCCTATTCTTCCCAAATATTGAATTAATCGTCCATAATATGAAATTGGTGTGGCAAAAAGAATAGTATTTAAATGTGGAAAATCTATTCCTTCTCCAAAATATGAAGTGGTGGCCAAAATCAAAGATTTTTGTGCAATTAAACTCATATTTTCAACCTGTTCTTTTTTATTCATACTTCCATGAATAGCAATATAATCGATATTTGATTGTTGTAAAAGAGTCTCTAAAATGTTTATATGTTCTATTCTATCAGTTAAAACTAAAATCTTCCTTTGAATATTGTTTTTTATTACCTGAACGATTAAATTATTTCTATTTTCATCTAAACATAACTCATTTATAATAGTTGCGTAATTATCGGCTGTACTTATAAATTCTGTTCTAATTATTTGTAGTTTGTTTGTATGAGTTTTTTTCTTTTTATATTCATAGGAAATCTCTCCTAATTGTTGATATAAAATAGGCTCTAAACCATCTTTTCTGTTTGGTGTTGCACTAAGCCCTAAAAGATATTTTCCTTTGAAATTTTTGATAATTTGCTCAAAGGTAACAGCTGGAATATGGTGGCACTCATCCACAATAACAAAGGAGTAATTATTGACAATTTCTGGACTATTTTTCAAACTTTGCATTGTTGCAACATCTATATTTCCATTTAGTTTATTTGCACCTTTTCCCAAATATCCAATATCTTTTTTTGAATAATCAAAATAATCTTCAAATCTCTCAATCCATTGATTTAAAAGCATATTTTTATTTACTACTATTAGTGTACTACAAGCTCTTAACTCAAATATTTTTGCACCTATTAGGGTTTTACCAAATCCTGGAGGAGCAACACAAATGGAAAAATCACTCTGTTTTATAAGATTTATGGCTTCATTTTGTTCTGGTCGAAGATTAAATTTAACCTCTTTTGTTGAAATTTGCTGAAATACTCTTTTGTCTTCAAAACTATAAACAACTCCATTTTCATTAAAAAACTCTTCTATTTTTTGTTTCAAACCCCTAGGAAGTTTCAAAAAATTCTCATCCTCTTCAAAGGATTTTATATATTTTGGAGTGTTATAAAGTGGCTTTCTAAGACTTAATAAAACTTTTATCTGAGGGTTTTCAAATGTTGCAAAATATTTGAGTTTGTTTATCAAACTTTTTGATAAATCTTTTGTTTTTAAATAGATAAAATCTTCCAAAATCATCTCAATTTTTAGAGGAAAAACTATTCTTGATAAATCTTTTTCTTCAGATTTTGCTTCAAAATTATCAGCATAGGTATAAACAACTCTTTTTGAAATTTTTTGAACATTTGCCAAAACACTCCATTGGTCTTCATAAATTTTATTTGTATTTGGGTCTAAAAATATGGTTTTATTTTTGTTTCTATACTTTAAATTTAAAGGTAATTCCAAAGGCTCTCCTAAACTAGCCTTTGTGGCAAACTCTTTATTTGGATAGATTTTTGCACTAATATTTGCCCTTTTTAAAATATGTTGGGCAAAAGATAAAACAATTTTTGAAGAGATTTCATGCTCCAAAAAAATCCAAACAACCAAAGAACCATAGGAGTTTAACTCATAATAAGCTCTAATATTTAGACTATTTAAAACCTCTTGAAGTCTAAATTTATCCTCATCAGCAATAGAAAAAGCTATAAATTTTGAAGAGTTTGAAGAGTTTATGCAATATGTTGCCAAAAACTCAACACCCCTTAAATGAAGTTCTATCTCTTTGTTTGTAAAAGGGAGATAATCTTCCCCTTGAAAAGTTTTGGTAACTGGGAAAAATGCCTGTTTTGTTCCCTCTTTATTTACCCATTTTTTTGCAAAAATATCAAATCTTCCTATAAACAAAGATTTAAAAATCTCTATCTTTTCATCTTTTGAAAACTCTCTTTTTTGCTCTTTTTGCTCTTTAAAAACTTTTATCTGCTTTTGTAAATCCAAAATCTCTTCATCAATTTTGTTTCTTTGGATATAAAGTTTTTCTAGTCTCTCTTCAAGGTTTTTCATATTCTTAGGGCTGGTTTAATTTGTTTGTTGATTAATATAAGTAATCAATTTTTCCCAACCAACTCTCCTTTCATTTTTAAATATCTCATTATAAGAGTTTATATCCCATTTTACAAAATTTATAGGGTCTAAATTTCTATTTAAATAGCTAACTTCATAGTGTAAATGTGTACCTGTACTTTTTCCACTATTTCCCATTATTCCTATAATATCGCCTTTTTTTACAAAATCTCCATCATTTACCAAAACTTGAGATAGATGTGCATAAGCTGTTTTAAATCCAAAACTATGGGAAATCTTTATCATTTTTCCATATTGACCAATGTTATCCGTTTGGGTAAATTCAACTACTCCATTTGCGGTTGCATAGATATTTTTATCTTGTGAAGTAAAATCTAATCCCTTATGAAACTGGGTTGAGTAGCTTATTGGATCTTTTCTAAAACCAAAGGTTGAACTAATTTTGAAATTTTTCAAAGGTGTTCCACTTGGAATATTTTGCAAACTATAATTTCTTTTATCCACTCTAAAACTAGCTAAAATATTATAATTTATCTCATCTTTTAGAGCAGTGTTTTCATAATCATTTATGGATTTTAACTCTTCTAATTTTGCCAATAAAATCTCTGTATCTTCAGATTTTTTTTCCATATAATCAGAGTAATTTTTGGTTAAATCATATATTTTTTCATCTCTTAATGCCATAGAACTTATATATTTTTGTTTATCTTCATTTAACGAATTGATCTCATCTTGCAGATAAAAAACATAAGCAATAGAACCTAAAGCTACCATAAATAGGATAGAAGATAGAAAAACTAAAATTTTTAGAGTAAATTTAGAAAAAGTATAGGATTTTGTTTTTTCAAAATCAGAGATTGTTAAAGAGATTTTATTTTTCATCAAATTTTAAAAATGATAAAAACTTTTCAACAACCAAAAATGAACCAAAAGCCAAATATTCTGTGCCATCTTCCAAGTTTATAAAATCAGAGTTTTTAATATCTAAAGAGTTTAAAGTCTCTTTTAAAAGATTTTTATCTACTACTCTTTTATCATCTAAATCAATAATCAAAACTTCATCTATAATTGGTTTTAAAATCTCTAAAACTCTTTTATAATCCTTATCAGCATAGGAGTTGTAAATAAGTTTTATCTTTTTGTTTTTAAATTCATTTTTTATAACCATAGCTGCTAAAGGATTATGCCCAACATCTATAGTTATATTTGAAGCTATTTTTTGGCATCTTCCAAAAAGTGGTGTATTATCAAAAAGTTTTGGGTTTATATCTATATTCAACTCTTCCAAACAAGCAATTACTAAATGCAGATTTCTTTTCAAATAAGTGGCAAACTTATCATTTAGACTATATTTTTCAAAATCTTCAATAACTCTTATTTGGATATCTCTATTTCTTTGCTCTTTAATCTGCTCTTTCACTTTAAAAGCTGTATCAATTACACTATTGTGAATTTGATAACCCACAAGCATTTTTGTATCCACTGAACGCATTTTTGTAGAGGCTATCTCTTCAACACTATTTCCCAAAAATGCTTGATGGTCTAAATCTATTGTTGTTATTAAAGATAGATTATTTGTAACCACATTTGTTGCATCAAACTCCCCACCAAGTCCAGCTTCAAATACCAAATATTCACAATCCTTTGATAAATAAATAGCCAAAAGTGTTGTATACTCAAAATATGTAAGTTTTTGCAAAATCTCTATTTCATATAAATTTTGCAAAAATTTATGGGCTAAATTCAAATCTTCATCACTAACATCACTTCCATTTATCCAAATTCTTTCATTGAATTTTAGAATATGTGGAGAGCTATAATGTAAAACTTTATGATTTGTTTTGTGTAAATAGTGGGCTAAAAATCGCCCTGTGCTTCCTTTTCCATTTGTTCCAACTATATGTATCACAAAAGGAAGAGTGATTTGCGTAGATAAAATTTGCCAAGATGATTTTACAACTGTAAAATCTATCTTGTCATAATACATGGTTTTGTGTTCTAAAAAACTTTCTAAATCAACGTTTTTTAAATCTATCATTTTAGTTCATTGAAGCAACAGCTAATTTTGATATAACTTCATCCATTGCATCTTGTGCAGCAATTTTTATAGCTTCAAATCTCTTTGCATCTGTAATTTGAGCGCCATCATCAACAGAGAAATCATAAGTTCCATCTACACCAAAATTTCTAAATTTACCACTTTTTTCATTTTTGATCGCAACAGAAACCACAACAACTGCCCTATAAAGTTTGTTATAACCTTTTCTATCATATTGCAACTCTTGCATTGAAGCTCTACTTATTCTAAGTTTCATTATAGTATCTGCACTTTTTGGAGTATAAACCAACTTTGAACCAATTTTTTGAGTTAATGTCAAAATCATAGAATCTTTTATTATCACTGAGTTTCTAGGATTTTCTAAATTTACATTTAAATCAATAAACATTGTCCCACCAAACTCTTTTTTTGCATAATAGTTTGAAGGTTTATATCCGCATCCTGAAATAAATAACAATAAAATAAAAAGTACGAATGGTGCTTTTTTAATAAAATTCATACTTTTCATCTAAAATTATCCTTTAATTACTATATTTACAAGTTTGTTTGGAACAACTATCTCTTTAATTATTTCAAATCCGTCAAGCCATTTAGCACCAGCAATTTTAGCAGTTGCTAAAACTTCTTCATTTGAACTATTTGGTGCAACTTCTATTTCACATCTTTTTTTACCATTAATCGTAACAGCAAGAATAATCGAATCCATTTTAAATACTTCTTCTTTTACCTCTAGTTTATTATCAAAATTTTTCAAATCAAATAACTCTTTTGATAAATCCCAAGTAGCGTGAGGAATGATTGGCTCTAAAATATTTGTTAAAATATAGTAACCCTCAGCCCATACAACTTCATTTTTTTGAACTTGAAGAGCATTTAAAGCTTCCATACAAGAAGCAATTAAAGTATTAAATGTATAAGTTTTTGTAAATACTTCATTTGATTTTACTAAAGCCTCATAAACTTTTTTTCTAGCCTCTTTTTCTTCTTTACTTAAGCTTGAGTGGTCAATATTTGCAAAACCTTCCAATCCAGTTTTTGTAACATTTACTGCTCTTTCATAGAATTTTTTGATAAATCTAAACGCCCCATCAACAGCACTATCATTCCACTCTAACTCTTTTGTAGGTGGTGCTGCAAAAAGCATAAATAATCTAGCCGTATCAGCACCATATTTTTCAACTATCAAATCAGGATCTACAACATTTCCTTTTGATTTTGACATTTTTGCACCATCTTTTAAAACCATACCTTGAGTTAAAAGTCTTTTAAATGGTTCTGTTGACTCTGTATAACCTAAATCTCTTAATACTTTTGTAAAAAATCTTGCATATAACAAGTGTAAAATAGCGTGTTCAATACCACCAATGTATTGGTCAACATCCATCCAATAGTTACTATCTTCTTTACAAATTCCTACTTCATTCCATTTTTTATGGTTTGTTGCATATCTTAAGAAATACCAAGATGATTGAACAAATGTATCTAATGTATCAGTCTCTCTAGTTGCTGCTCCACCACATTTTGGACAACTACAATTTTTCCAAGTTGGGTGTTTATCCAAAGGATTTCCCTCACCTGTAATTTCAACATCAATAGGTAGTGCAACTGGAAGATTTTCTATTTTTTCAGTTACTAATCCACAAGTTGGACAGTGAATAAATGGAATTGGTGCACCCCAATATCTTTGTCTTGAAACTCCCCAATCTCTTAGTTTGAAATTAACTTTTTTAGTTCCTATTGAATTTTGTTCAAAATGGTAAATAATCGCTTTCTTTGCCTTTGTATTTGGTAAACCTGTAAAACTTTCACTATTAATCAAACTACCCTCTGCGGTATAAGCCTCAGTTGGTTTTTCAATTATTCCCGATTCTCCTACAATTACTTGTTTTAAAGGTAAGTTATATTTTTTTGCAAACTCAAAATCTCTTTGGTCATGGAAAGGAACAGCCATAACTGCACCACCACCATAACTTGATAATACAAAATTAGCTACCCAAACAGGAATTCTTTCCCCAGTTAATGGATGCATAACTTCAATTTCTAAATCCATTCCCTCTTTTTCTTGGGTTGCTCTATCCCTTTCTCCCACTTTTTGCATCTCTTTGATTGCATTTATTTTATTTTGTGGTAAAAGATTGTGTTCAACTATATATTTTACTATTGGATGCTCAGGAGCAAGTGCAGAGTATGAAACTCCATAAATAGTATCTGGTCTTGTTGTAAATACTGTATATTTTGCAAAATTTCTATTTAATTTATCTTTTGATTCTTTTGATAATTCAAATTTGAACTCTAAACCTTCACTTCTTCCAATCCAGTTCTCTTGCATAGTTAAAACTTGACTTGGCCAATCATTTTCTAAAAGTTTCAAATCATCAAGTAACTCTTGGGCATATTTTGTAATTCCTACATAATATCCTGGCATCTCTTTTTGGATAACTTCATTATCACATCTCCAACAACATCCCTCTTCTACTTGTTCATTTGCTAAAACAGTATGACACTCTTCACACCAATTTACTACTGAAGATTTTCTATATAATAAATCTTTTTCATACATTTTTATAATGAACTCTTGTTCCCATTTTGTATAAAGTTCATCACTTGTAGCAAACTCTCTTGTAGTTGAAAAAGATAGACCTAAAGCTTTTAATTCATCTCTCATATAGTCTATATTTTCATAAGTCCATTTTTTTGGATGAAGTTTATTTTTAATAGCTGCATTTTCTGCTGGCATACCAAAACTATCCCAACCAATTGGATGTAAAACATTATAATTTGACTTTCTAAAGTGTCTAGCAAAAGCATCACCTAAACAATAGTTTCTAACATGTCCCATATGGATTCTTCCACTTGGATATGGAAACATACTTAAGATATATTTTTTCTCTTTTGTAGTATCGTCACTTGGTTCAAAAGAGTTATTAGCAGTCCAATAAGATTGCCATTTTTTTTCTATTTGTTGTGAATTATATTCCATTAATAGTCTTCCTTATCTTGTGTTTTTGCACTCTCAATTAAAGCCCATGCAACTGAAAAAACATTTGCTACAACTGCACCTATTGCTAAAGAGATTGTTAATTGTAAATCATTTGAAAAAGTTAATACAAAAAATGCTGGTATCAGGTGTAAATCTGCAACCAAAGAACTTGCCAATAATTCAGCAGAGAGTAGATTTTTAACTCCGAGTTTTAAAATCGTAGATATAACATTTACCCCAGCAGCCACAAAAAGTGCTACAGTATTTGGTTCATATAAAAAACCTGCTGTTGTTGTTAAAGACATAAGTGAAAAGAAAATATAGGTTACCTTACCCCAATCCATTTTAATCCTTTTTTGATTTTACATTCTATAAATAGTGTAATATGTTATCTAAAAAATGATAAAAAAAGGCTTTTTAAGGTTATTATAAAGCTATTGAACTAATTTTCTTCTATTTTTAAAAGAGATAAATATTTGAAAAACCAAATAAAAAATAAGGACTTTCAAAAAGAGTTGAATTAAAGAATAAATAGTAAAACCATCCAATGATATTTCGAAAATATTTATATTGTGCAAGAAAAAACTAAAAGTTATATCGTGGGTTACAAAAAGATATAGACAAAAAAGGGAATACAAACTTAAGACTATAAGCTGTTCAATTTTCATAAAAACTATATTAAAAATTGAGAACCAAACCAAAGAAACTACAAAAAAAGCAATAAGCAACTCTTTGTAAATACCATCTGGAATAATCTCTATATAGTTTATAGATTTTTCCATATAAAAGAATTCCAAAACAGCTGATGTAAATTCAAAAACAAAAAACCAAGTTAAAGCAAGAAGCCAATTTTTACTATTATTTGAAGTTATAAAATCAAAGAGATTTTTTATGTTTTTGAGATTTTCAATCATAGCTATTTCCTATCAAAAAATTATTCTCTAATAAAATTTTAACAAAAAAAAGTAGCAACAAAATAAAAAAGGAGAAAAGATATACTTTTCTCCTTTTTTTATAACTTATTCAAAAAATCAAACTGTACCTTGTTCAAACATAGCTCTCATTTTATCTTTCTCTTTTTGTTGTTTTAATTTTTCAGCCTCTTTTGCCCTAAAGCCATCAACTGAAAATTTAAGTTGCACCAAAAATGAAGCGGCAATAAATATTGATGAGTAAGTACCAACTACCAATCCAACCAACATTGTAAAGGCAAATCCATTGATTATCTCTCCACCAAATAAATAAAGAGTCAATACAACAAAAACTGTTGTTAAAGAAGTCAATGTAGTTCTTGACAAAGTTTTTGAAACAGATTCATTTATAATGCTTGATAAAATTGTCTGTTTAGATATTTGAATTCCTTCTCTAATCCTATCAAATACAATAATTGTATCATTCAAAGAGTACCCTAATAAAGTAAGTAAAGCTGCTAAAATATCTAAATTTACTTCAACATTAAATAGTGCAATAGCACCTATTGCTATTGAAATATCGTGAATTAAAGCTAAAACAGAAGCAATGGCAAATCTCCACTCAAATCTAAAAGATAGATAAATCAAAATTACCAAAATTGATAAAACTAAAGCTGTAAGTCCCTTTTCTCTAAGTTCATTACCAACTTTAGGACCAACCATATCAACTCTTCTAATATCGATTTTTCCTGTTTTTGAAAGAATAACTTTCATCTCATCACCAATATCATTTACCAAATCAGCAGAACTTCCTGTTATTCTAATAACAATTTCATCATCACTACCAAATTTATTTACCGAAGCATTTGAAAATTTTGTACCTTTTAAAACATCTCTAATTTGAGATATTGGTGCTGTTTGTTCATATTTTACTTGAACAATAGTTCCTCCAACAAAATCTATACCAAAATTCAATCCTTTAGTAAAAACCAAAACAAATGAAGCAATAACCAAAATTGAAGATAACCCCAAAAATGGTAATCTTTTACCCATAAAATCATATATTTTATCTATTTTAAAAAATTGCATTATTTAGCTCCAAACCATTTTTTACTATCTTTTTTATCCATTTTAGACAATATTGCTTCATAAATTCCATGTGTTCCTAAAATTGCTGTTAACATTGAAGCTAAAATACCAATAGAGATTGTAATAGCAAAACCTTTTATAGGTCCTGTTCCATATGCGTATAAAATAACTGAAGTCAAAATTGTTGTAATATTAGAATCCAAAATTGCTCTCATTGCATTTGAATATCCATCTTCAATAGCTTTTTGCATTGAAGCACCTTCATTTAACAACTCTCTAATTCTCTCAGTGATAATAACATTTGCATCAACTGCCATACCTATTGTAAGAACAATTCCAGCCATACCTGGAAGCGTTAAAGTAGCTCCAAACATAGCCATTACTGCAATAATTATAAATACATTGGCAATCAAAGCTATATTTGCAATAATTCCAGCTCTTCCATAATAAATTATCATAAATACAAAAACCAAAGCAAAACCAGAAATAAGTGCAACTGAAGCAGCTTTTATAGAATCAGCTCCCAAAGATGGTCCAACACTTCTTTTTTCAAGTAGTTTTACAGTTGCAGGTAATGCACCACTTCTAAGAGCAATAGCTACATTTCCAGCTTCAACTACTGTAAATCCACCAGAAATTTGACCACTTCCACCACCAATTCTCTCTCTAATATTTGGAGCAGAATAAACTTTTCCATCCAAAACAACTGCTAATCTTTTCCCAATATTTTTTTCAGTAAAATCACCAAAAATTCTAGCACCTGTTGAATTTAATGTAAAGTTTATTATTGCTTGATTTGATTGGTCAAAGGCAACTTGAGCATCTACAACTTGACTTCCATTTAAAATAGGAATCTCTTTTACAAGATATTTTATTTGAGAATTATTTGTATCTTCTAAAATAACATCTCCATATTGAGAAGCTTGAGAAGAAGTCATATTATCAACTTGAGCATTTCTCTCTTCATCTATTGCCATTAATTCCAAATTAGCTGGTTTTGAAATAAGTTCTCTTGCCGCTTTTTCATCTTCTGCTGTTTTAATACCTGGTAATTCAACAACGATATCTGTTTCACCTTGTCTTACAACATTTGGTTCAGATAATCCAAATTGGTCAAGCCTATTTCTAATAGTTTCAACAGCTTGTGCTACTGCTTGATTTTTAGTTGCTACTATATCTTCAGGTGTTAATTTAAGAGTGTATTGTAAATCATTTTTTTCAATAGCTAAACCCTTAATTTGTTTTAACATCTCATCCATTTTTGGCATTTCATCTTTATCTAAAATCGTATAAACAACACTATTTTCCATAATAGATAAACCATCAATCAATAACTCTTCATCTTCTGAAAAATATTTAACTGCTGTTGCAATTGATTTTATTTTTGATGTTACAGCTTCTTCGGTATTTACACCTAAAAGCATATGTAAACCACCTTGTAAATCTAATCCCAATGATATTTTTTTCCCGCTATCAGTTTGCAGAAAAGACGGTATAGAAAAAACAATACCAAAAACTATACTTAATATAAAAATTATTAGTCTGTAATTAAAGATTTTCAATCTTAAATCCTTAGTAGGTTATTTGAGAGGATAAAACATGTAAAATTTACATGTTTTAAAGAAGTTAATTATGCTTCAAAAAGTTTTGCAACAAACTCTTTTACTAGCTTCATTTCTGTATTGTCATTATTTTTAACAACAAAATAAGTATCCTCAACTTTAGAAACTTCAACGATTAAGCCTCCATTTGTTACAATTTTGTCACCTTTTTTCAAATTGGCAATCATCTCTTTATGAGCTTTTGCTTGTTTTTGTTGTGGTCTGATGATTAAAAAGTAAAATATTGCAAATAATGCAACAAGAGGTAA
>JBBITK010000065.1:0-4044 GCA_037440805.1 Arcobacter sp.
CTTTTATATAATAACCTTTATATCCAAGTAAAATAACAAATTCATTAAAACCATATTTTGAATAAATTTTCATAATATGCCATAAAATAGGTTTTCCACCTATTTCTACCATAGGCTTTGGTCTTATATCTGTTTCTTCTGAAAGACGTGTTCCAAATCCACCTGCTAATAGTAATACTTTCATTACTTATATTCTCCTTTTCTATATTTACTTAAATACACTCAATAGTTTTGACTATCTCACTATCAAAATTTTCATCTGCGTTCCAACTTAATTTATTTTTCATATTAACTCACTTTTATTTACATTCACGATAGCATAAACTTTAATTAAAAGTTTTAGTGCAAGATGGCATCCTATAAAACCTGCTGTTCTTGTTAGTAGTATTTTACGCTTTGCGATTTGCTCCCTTTGGTCGGGCATCATTAAATATTAACCTTATTACTTTCAATATATAAAGTTTCTGGAGATATATCAATCTCATCATTCCACACTACTGTTCCAAAAGCATTTTTAGCTTTTTTAAAAAAATGTTTATCTTGTAGCAATTGAAATGGATTTTTATCAAAAATTTTTTTACAATCAAATTCACCTTTTTCACCATTTTCAAATTCTAAAAGAAGTATATAATCATCTTTGGGTGTTACTTTTGTTACATCTATTAGCATATTTTTTTCCTATTTTAATGGATCAATTTTATATGGAGTTTCACCTACAACTGCAAGTTCCCAATTAGCTACAAGCTCATCGTGATGTATCTCCATCCAAGCTAAAACTAGTTTTTGTTGCTTTTTAGGCAAATCACCCTCTATCATTTCACTTGTTTCAATATTAAATATTGCTTTTGTACCTTGATATCTTACATGTATATGTGGTAGATTATGTTGTTTATTATCATAAAAATATAATGATACAACTATCCCATAAAACATACTAATTGTTGGCATTATAAAACTCCTTAGTAAAATATAACTTTACTAAATCATGGTCTTTTGGTATTTTTATATTTTCATTTGCAAAAACTGCTTTTAAAAGTTTCTCTAAAGCTTGTTGCAACTCCACGCCAATAATATCTTTATAGTGATTAACATCATATAAAAGTTTTGCTGTATGAAGATTTTTAAAGGCAAATACTAACCATTCTTGTGCGTAAGTTTTATTAGCCATAAATTTTTATACCTTTTGTCAATATTTCATCATAAAATTGATCTTTTACATTTTTTATTCTTTCTTCCATTCTTTTTGTACTATCCACAAATATATCGATGCCTAGAAGGTATTTTTTTTGTAAATCAAAAAGTTTTTTTTGAAGCTCTAATTTATATTTCAAGATCATCTTTGAGTAAAAATAAATCTATATCACTATCCTCATTTGTAGTGCCATAAGCATAGCTTCCAAAAAGGATAATTTTATCTGGGTTGAGTGGTTTTAACCTTTCTATTATAAGAGGCTTTAGTTCATTAATATTTATCATTTATATTTTCCCAAATACCACTCAATAGTTTTAACTATCCCACTATCAAAATTTTCATCAGCTTTCCAACCAAGCTCATTTTCTAGTTTTGTTGCATCTATTGCATATCTTCTATCATGTCCTGCTCTATCTTCTACAAATGTGATTAGTTCTTTATATGAAGAATTATCTATTTTCGGAACTTCTTTATCCAAAATAGTACAAATTCTATCAACTATTTGAAGATTTGTTCTTTCATTTCTTCCTCCGATATTATATGTCTCACCTGTTTTACCTGTATGATAAACTATATCTATCCCCTTACAGTGATCAAGTACATATAACCAATCTCTAATATTTTTTCCATCTCCATATATTGGAATTGGATTTCCTTTTAGTGCATTTCTTATAATTGTTGGTATTAGTTTTTCATCATGCTGTTTTGGTCCATAGTTATTTGAACAGTTTGTAATAACTGTATTTAATCCAAATGTTTCATGATAAGCTCTTATTATCATATCACTTGAAGCTTTACTTGCCGAATACGGAGAGTTTGGAGCATAAGGAGTGTTTTCAGTAAATAAATCTTCTGGGTCAAGGCTAAGTGTCCCATACACTTCATCAGTACTTATATGATGAAATCTACAATTTTGATATTCAGGCTTGTATACAAATGGTTTTTCCATCCAATATTTTTTTGCCACATCTACAAGTGTATATGTTCCATTTACATTTGTTTGCACAAACACTCCTGGGTTTTTGATACTATTATCCACATGAGACTCTGCTGCAAAGTGAATAACACCTTTTATGTCATATTCACTAAATATAAATTCCACTAATTCACGATTGCAAATATCACCTTTGATAAATTTATATCTAGGATTATTCTCACACTCTTTTAAATTTGCCAAATCGCCTGCATATGTCAAAAGATCCAAGTTTATAAGGTTATATTGTGGATATTTATCTAGGAAGTACGGTACAAAGTTTGAACCTATAAATCCCGCTGTTCCTGTAAGTAGTATGGTTTTATTCATTTTTCTTCTCTTATCAAATCATAAAGATACTGTCCATAGCCATTTTTTGCTAATGGTTGTGCTATTTTTAATACTTGTTCTTTTGAAATCCATCCATTGTTGTAAGCTATCTCTTCTAAACATGCTATTTTATAACCTTGTCTATGCTCTATAGTTTGTACAAATTGCCCAGCTTCAATAAGACTATCATGAGTCCCTGTATCAAGCCACGCAAATCCTCGACCTAAAAGCTCAACTTTTAGTTTCCCTTTTTTTAGATATTCTTGATTAACTGTTGTTATTTCAAGTTCTCCTCTTTCACTTGGTTTTACATTTTTAGCAATTTCTACAACATCATTATCATAAAAGTACAATCCCGTTACTGCAAAGTTTGATTTTGCTTTAGATGGTTTCTCTTCAATACTTATAGCATTCTTATTGTTATCAAATTCAACAACACCAAATCTTTCTGGATCTTTTACTTGATATCCAAATACAATTGCACCTTCTTTTAAAGAAGCGGCATTTTTAAGCATAGGAGAAAAACCTTGTCCATAAAAAATATTATCTCCTAGAATCAAACAAACACGGTCATTTCCAATAAACTCTTCCCCTAAAATAAATGCTTGAGCTAAACCATCTGGACTTGGTTGAATTTTATATTGAAGCTTTATACCCCAATCACTACCATCTCCTAAGAGTTCTTCAAATTTTCCTATATCTTGTGGAGTTGAAATAATCAATATTTCTTTAATTCCTGCTAACATAAGAACAGATAAAGGATAATAAATCATTGGTTTATCATAAATTGGAACTAACTGCTTTGAAACACCTTTTGTAATAGGATACAATCTTGTTCCACTTCCCCCTGCTAATATTATTCCTTTCATCTTATTTCTCCATTATAATTTTATTTAATATATTTTTTAGTTCATTTTTGTGACAATAAATGCTATTCAAAATATTTTTACCTATATTTTCATTATCTTCATAATCATGAGCTATTTCATTTCTAATTTCTCTCAATTCAAACCATTCATCAACACTAAGTAAATCTATTTTTTCAAGTGTGTGCAATATATCCAAAAAAGGTTTGTCTATATTCTCTCCTTGATACAAAAGATAAGATTTAAATAATTTAGCTTCCATACTATCTTGTGCTTTTGAAAAACGATAAATAATCTGGTCAGCAAAAGCCAGATGAAATTTATTTTGAATAAGTAGTTTGAAATCATTTTCGGATAATGGAAATTTATATACACAAAGCAATTCTTCAAAAGCACCATCTATTCTTGATATATGAATATTTGTTTCTTTAATTACTTTAAAAAATTTTTCTTTATATATTAGAGTTGAATTTTGCATTTATTAGCCTCTATTTCTATTAGTCTATTGCTATTTTCATTAAACACTACATCAATTTTTTGTTCACCCAAACTTTTTTTTATTTGAGCTAAAAATTTTATTTTTTTTTCAAATAAATTATCTTTATTATCAACTTCTAAAAATAAATCAATATCTCCACCTCGTTTTGAATCATCAATTCGACTCCCAAATAAGAAAATATTAC
>JBBITK010000065.1:4090-11607 GCA_037440805.1 Arcobacter sp.
ATTTTTAAAAAGCTATCTTTTATAATATTTTGCTCAAAAGGTTTTAATCTCATATTTTTTAATCCTTATTTACTTGTCATAGCCAAAAAATTCCAAATACCAATCCACAAACTTATTTATTCCATCTTGTACTGGAGTTGCTGGTTTGTATCCAAGATTTTCTACCAAATCACTCACATCAGCATAAGTAGCAGGAACATCACCAGCTTGTATTGGCATCATATTTTTTTGTATAGTTTTCCCCAGTTTATTTTCAATAGCGTTGATAAAATCCATAAGTTTTACTGGATTATTATTTCCTATATTATAAACTTTATATGGTGCTGAAGATGTTGATGTTTCGTGATTCCAGTTTGGATTTGCCACAGGTGGATTATCTATCACTCTTATTACACCCTCAACAATATCATCCACATATGTAAAATCTCTGAGCATTTCACCATTGTTAAATACATCTATAGTTTTTCCCTCTAAAGCTGCTTTTGTAAATAAAAATAGTGCCATATCAGGTCTTCCCCAAGGTCCATAAACTGTAAAAAATCTAAGTCCAGTGGTAGATATTCCAAAAAGATGACTATATGTATGAGCCATAAGTTCATTTGATTTTTTACTAGCAGCATAAAGTGAAATAGGGTGATCCACATTGTGGCTTGTAGAAAATGGTAACTCTTCATTTAGTCCATAAACTGATGAACTTGAAGCATAAGAGAGATTTTTAACTCCATTGTGTCTACAAGCCTCTAATATATTCATAAATCCTATGATATTGCTTCCCATATAAGCATCAGGATTAGTTAAACTATATCTAACTCCAGCTTGTGCTGCCAAGTTACAAACAGCATCAAATTTCTCAGTTTCAAATAGCTTCAGCATAGCTTTTTTGTCTTCAAGATTTAGCTTGATAAATTTGTAGTTTGAATTTGTTTTAGATATTAAAAGTTCTCCATA
Organism: Arcobacter sp.; assembly: GCA_037440805.1. Taxonomy (GTDB): domain Bacteria; phylum Campylobacterota; class Campylobacteria; order Campylobacterales; family Arcobacteraceae; genus Aliarcobacter. The sequence continues at coordinate 5,039 of JBBITK010000065.1, forward strand.
AGGAATATTTTTCCCATCTTCTAAAGAGTTTATGATTCCTCCTCTTTGAAGTCTTCCATATTTTACATTTTGGTCATAATAGTCATTGATATTATCCAAACCTACTACTTCATCTCCCCTTTCAAGAAGTTTTATAGCCAAATGACTACCTATAAATCCTGCTGTTCCTGTTACTAATATTTTCATTTTTCATCCCTTTTTAAGTTATCTATAAACTGCATAAAAAACACTATAAAAATAGACAATATAAACCCTGTTACAAAAGCTACTACTATAATAAGAGCTTTTTTAGGTTTTACTGGATTGTCATTTATTTGTAGTTCCCCTACAATTTGACTATTTCTGGCTATATTATTTGTAAGTTTTAGTTTTTCAAGTTCTATTTTATCTTTTAAGTTTTCTAGTTTATTTTTGATGTCAAATTCTAAACTTCTTTTTAAATTAGGTATTTTGTTATTTACGATAGCCATTTTTTCTTTAGTAAGATTTTCTATTTGATTTTGAACATTTAAAGTCAGATTTTGATAGTTCAATATTTCCATAGCTGATAGCATATTTTGAGTATCATTTGAGCTTCTTCTCTTTGATATATTATTTATATTTTCTTGATATTGACTCAATTTTTCCTTATTAAATTTCAATTTATTTTCCAATGCAGTTAAATCAACACTATTTAAAAAACTAATCTGTTCATTTATTTTTACTTTTTCTACATCTTCCACATATTTTACAGACTCTTCCAAATTTTTGATACTTAAATTTGTAAGTAAAACATATTCATCAATTTTATGTTTATATTCATTTTGCAAAAACTCAACAACTTCTTTGTTTTTTGTTATTGCTTTTTTATTTGAATAAGCTTGAGTAGTAATCTCCAAAAAGTTCTCTACTTTTTTTACTGCAGATATATCACTAACTTCACCATTTTCAAAATCAACTTCTTTTGATTTGTTGTCAATTCCAAAAATTATTCGTAGTTTAGTTTCCAAAATATTTGATTTCTCTACTAATTTATCTCCAATATATCCTATTCTAACTATAGATTTTACTTCATAGATAGGAGTTTTAGTATAAGCATAAATAGCAGCCAATACGCTAATTACCATAGTAAATATTGCTATAAAATATTTCTTCTCTACTAAGGTATTAAAAAGTTCTTTTAAATCTATTTCATCTTCTATTGTCTGTTCATTTTTTTGCAAATTTCTTCCTTTTAATAAACTATTCAACTATCACTATTAAAAATATCTCTTGTATAAACTTTTTCTTTCACATCAAGTATGTTTTCACTAAGTCTATTTGCTACGATTACATCGCTTATTTTTTTAAATTCATCTAAGCTTTTTATAATTCTTGAATTATAAAAATTATCCTCATTACAAGCAGGTTCATAAATCACAACTTCTATACCTTTTGCTTTGATTCTTTTCATAATCCCTTGTATTGCAGAACTTCTAAAATTATCACTTCCTTGTTTCATCACAAGTCTATAAACTCCTACAATTTTAGGATTTTTTTTGATAATACTATCTGCTATAAAATCTTTTCTTGTAGCATTGGCTTTCACAATAGCTTCTATCATATTTGAGGGAACATCTTTATAGTTTGCCAAAAGTTGTTTTGTATCTTTTGGCAAACAATATCCACCATATCCAAAAGAGGGATTATTATAATGATTTCCTATTCTTGGATCTAATCCTACACCTTTGATAATCTGTTCACTATTTAAATCATGGGATTGTGCATAAGAATCCAACTCATTAAAATAAGCAACCCTCATAGCCAAATATGTATTTGCAAAAAGTTTTATAGCTTCAGCTTCTGTACTATCTGTAAAAAGTATAGGAATATCTTTTTTGATTGCACCTTGCGAAAGTAAATTTGCAAAAATCTCTGCTCTTTTTGATTGCTCTCCTACAATTATTCTACTTGGGTAAAGATTATCATATAGGGCTTTCCCTTCTCTCAAAAACTCTGGAGAAAATATTATATTTTCAGTTTTAAATTTTTCTCTCAAGTTTTTTGTATAACCTACAGGAATAGTTGATTTTATAATCATAGTTGCAGAAGGATTTATGCTTAAAACATCACTGATAACATACTCTATAGATTTTGTATTAAAATAGTTTGTTTCAGGGTCATAATCTGTAGGAGTAGCAATAATGATAAAATCAGCATTTTTATATGCTTCTTCTTTATCCAAAGTTGCTTTGAAGTTTATGCTTTCTTTTAATAAAAATTCTTCTATTTCCTTATCTTCAATAGGTGAGATTTTATTGTTTAACATCTCTACTTTTTGAGGAACTATATCAAGTGCTATTACTTCATTATGTTGAGCCAACAACAATCCATTACTAAGACCAACATATCCTGTTCCAGCTATTGCAATTTGCATTTTACTATTTTCCTTTTTTTTGCGAATTCTTTATTATAGTTAAATAATGCTTAAAAGCCCATTTAATGGGCTTTTATTTTAATAACTGCTTTTATAACTTTATTTTGATTTTTGTAATTTATACAAGGCATATGGGCATCTTGTGGGTAAAATATAGATAAATTACAACTTTGAATAATTAAAGAAGAGTGATTTTCATCAAAAAAATATTTTGTGAAATCTTTGTTTTCATTATAATTTTCACAAATTTTTAAGTTCTTTATATTTTCAACTTCCATAACCTCAACACCATCAAAAATATATTGAATATCTATATATTTTTGGTGTGACTCAAAAAAAGACTCTTCTCTAGGTTTTGTAAAATAACATTGTTCCAATACAAAAGAGTTCTCATCTAACTCTATTTTATGGCATTCATCTATTTGAATATTTGAAATTCTTTTGTATTCAAAAGAGTTTTTATCTTGAAGTTTTTCTAAATATTCAAATGCTTTATTAAAATTTGGATTATTGATTTGATTTTTTATGTTTTCTAAATCTCCAAATATAGCCATTTTTAACCTTTTAATTTATTTTTTAATATGATTTTTCCTGCTTCAACCCCTGGTTGGTCATAGGTGTTTATTCTCATAAACTCTCCCACAATTGAAGTTAGAAGTTCATAATTAAACATCAAACAGCTTATCTCATATTCGCTTATCTCTTCAAGTTCTATCACATCAAGTGGAATATCAACTTCCAAAGCTTCTAAAGATTTTATTGTTGCATTGGCTTGTTCGTTTATGAGATATTTAAAACTAAGATTATTTATATAATCCAAATCTTCCAATCCAGCCAAAGTTATATTTGGTATTTGAATTTCATCTTTAAAATCTTTGATTTTTATAAATGTTACAGTTTTGTCTCTTTTCCCTTCCATAATAAGTTGTAAAAAAGAGTGTTGATCCACAGGACCTAAAAGTCCAATAGGAGTTGTTTATATCAATTTTCCCTAAACTCTCCCCCCAAAGTTGAACATACCATTTATTAAATCCATCCAAAAGCTGAGAATATGAGAATAGGGCATTAATATTAAAAATATCTCTATATTCATAATAAGTTCTAGCTTTTTTCATAAGTATTTCATAACTCTCTTTTTTTTGAAAAAATGAGTTATGTTTATCTTGGCAACCCTTTAAAAGTGCGTCAATATCTACTCCACAAAGATACAGAGGTACTAATCCCACATTTGAAAATACAGAAAATCTACCTCCAACATCTTTGGGTATATCAAAAGTAGTTATATTGTTTGTTTTTGCATAGGTATTTAGTTTACTATCATCTTCTGTTATTATGAGTAGATTTGAACTCTCCAGTTTTTTTATTGATAAAATATATTTAAATATAGAAATAGTCTCTATTGTTGTTCCAGATTTTGAAATAACTATAAACAAAGTATCATCTAAATCCAATTTTTTTAAAATAGCTTTTAAAGATACGGGGTCAGTGCTTTCTAAAAAGTGGAGTTCTTTTTTTAGCTCTTTACTATCTTTTAAAAAATTATATATAGCATAGGTTCCAAGAGTACTTCCTCCAATACCAATTATAGCTATTTGAGATTGTTTGAAATTTAGATTATCTAGTCTATCTTTTAAATCAGTTGTTTCTACAAAAGGAAGATTATAGTAACCAATACTTTTCTTTTCATTTTGAATTTCATTAAATATTTGTTCATCTGTTAGAGAAATTCTTGGGAAATTAAGAGTTGTTTTCATATAGAACCTTGAATTATTTTTTGATCTCTTTTTTATTCTCTTTGTTGTAAAAATGATTGGTTGCTTTTACAAATCCATCTATGCTTCCACAATCAAATCTTTGTCCTTGAAATTTATAAGCCAAAACCATTCCTTTTTGAGCTTGAGTCAAAAGTGCATCGGTAATTTGTATCTCTCCACCTTTACCAGGTTTTGTATCTCTTATAATGTCAAAAATATCAGGAGTTAAAATATATCTTCCAATAATTGCCAAATTTGATGGTGCAACTTCGGGATCAGGTTTTTCAACCATATCTTTTATCATAAAGATTCCAGGTTCTATTTCATTTCCTGCAATTACACCATATTTATTTGTTTGCTCTTTTGGTACTTCTTCTATAGCCACAATAGAACATTGATATTTTTTGTATAATTCAACCATCTGTGATAAAACACCTGTTTGTGCATCACACAAATCATCTGCTAAAATCACTGCAAAAGGTTCATTCCCTATAAGTGTTTCTCCAGATAAAATGGCATGACCCAAACCTTTCATCTCTATTTGTCTAGTATATGAAAAAGTACATTTTGTAATAACACTTCTAATTTCTGTTAAATAGTGTTCTTTATCTGTTCCTTTTATTTGGTGTTCTAATTCATAAGATATATCAAAATGGTCTTCTATAGCTCTTTTCCCTCTTCCAGTTACAATTGCCATAGTATCCATACCAGCTTCCAAAGCTTCTTCTACTCCATATTGAATAAGTGGCTTAGTAAGTATTGGTAACATCTCTTTTGGAGTTGCTTTTGTTGCTGGTAAAAATCTTGTTCCATATCCAGCTGCTGGAAATAAACACTTTTTTATTGGACTCTCTTTTTTCATCTATTTTCCTTTTATTTTTTCAAACAATTCAATCAAAGCTTTTTCGTATATTTTAGCATTTTCTTCTTTATCTGCTTCAAATCTAGTAACTAGTTTTGGAGTAGTGTTACTAGCTCTTACCAATCCCCAACCTTTTTCAAATATAACCCTAATACCATCAACAGTTATAATATCTTTTATTTTTGGAAAATCAGAAGATGGATTTTTTAAAGCCTCTTTTAAATTTTCAATGATTTTAAATTTTGTATCTTCTGTAACAGTTATATTTATTTCTGGAGTTGAATAAACTTGTGGTAAATCTTCAAACTCTTTATCAAAATCAAATCCATCATTAATAAGTTCTAATGCTCTAAATGTTGCATAAATTGCATCGTCATATCCAAAATATCTATCATTAAAAAATAAATGACCAGATACTTCAGCGGCAAAATCAGCCTTTGTTTCTTTGATTTTTACTTTTAGATTTGAATGACCTGTTTTATACATAATAGCTTTACCATAAGAGTTAATTGTATCATACATCACTTGGCTACATTTAACTTCACCAATAACAGTTGGATTTTTAATAAATTTAGAAAAGAATATTGCTAAAATATCACCCTTAAAATTATATTTTGGAGAAAGTAAAGCTATTCTATCTGCATCACCATCATAAGCAAACCCAAAATCAAATTCATTACTTGCTAATTCTTTTTTTATATCTTCCAACGTATGTTCATCACTTGGATCTGGATGATGATTTGGGAAATTTCCATCTGGTTCTTCAAATAATATTTTGTGTTTTATATTTAATCTATCAAGAATTTCTCTTAATACAACACCAGCAACTCCATTACCACAATCAAAAACAAACTTTTTATTTTCTAATTTTAAATGAGAAAAATGATTAACTATATAGTCAATGTATTTGTTTTTACTATCTATTAATATAGTTTCAAAATCATCTTCTATAATAGTTGTATCACTTATTATTTCTCTACCTAACGCGTAAATATCTTCTCCAAAAAATGGATTTTTATCTAATGTAATTTTAAAACCATTATATTCAGGTGGATTATGAGAACCCGTTATCATAATAGAACCATCACATTTTAATCCATCAAAATCTGTAAAATTAGCAAAATAATTTGCAGGAGTAGGAACTAGTCCCATATCTAAAACTTTTAACCCTGCTTTGTTGATACCTGAAGATAACCAATTTTTTAAAGTTGGGGAGTGAAGTCTTGCATCATAACCAACAGCTATGTATTTTGCAGTTGATATTTTCTTTAATAAAGCTTTTGCCAAATAGAAACCTATTTTTTTTACGATAGTTTCATTTAGCTCTTTTTCAAAGATTCCTCTAATATCATATTCTCTAAATATAGATAAACTCATTAATATTGTCCTAAAATTTAAATATTTTTGTAATTGAATTATATTATTTTATTCTTAAACTACTGATATATAGGCATTTTAAAGATGAATTGTATAGAAAAAGTGAAAAATTTAAAAATTTGTCAGAAAAAGTCTTGACAAAGGGAGTAGAATCTATTATAATTCCCGTCCAAAAACGCCG
>JBBITK010000066.1:0-2549 GCA_037440805.1 Arcobacter sp.
TTCTAAATTTACTTTAGTTCCTACTTTATACCTTTTAAAAAGTGTATTTTCTATGGTATGAGGAATAACTGTTAGTCTAAAAGAGTCTTTTAAAACTTCATTTACAGTCAAAGAAACTCCATCTATTGCAATACTTCCCTTTGGAATAACATATTTTTTATACTCCATTGGGAGTTTTATGTAAAAATCCTTTGAAGAACCATTTGTTTTTATAGAGCTTATTTCTCCTATACAATCAACATGACCTTGAACGACATGTCCTTCAAATCTATCTCCCATCATCATAGCTGGTTCTATGTGTACTTCATCTTTGTAGTTTTCCAAAGCTAATATTTTTTGTGATTCCAAAGATAATTCAACAGTAAAAGTATCACTTGTAAATTTTACAACTGTTAGACAAGCTCCATTAACGGCTATTGAATCTCCTATTTTTGGATTATATTTAGCTTTTATGGTTAAAAAATTGTTTTGAAATCCAACAACTTTCCCCATTTCTCGAATAAGACCTGTAAACACTTAAAAAACCTTTAGATAAAATTTGGATATAATATATCTAAATTATGTTAAGAAGCTATTTTAACTACAATAAATAAAAATACTTTATATACGGTTGATTTTAAAAAATCCAAAATATTTTTCTCATCAAACAAAGGAATAAAATGAATTATGATGTAATAGTTGTTGGTGGTGGTCATGCGGGTATTGAAGCATCATTAGCAAGTGCGAGAATGGGTAAAAAAACTCTTTTAATTACAATGTTAGTAGAACAAATAGGAGCTGCTAGTTGTAATCCTGCTATTGGAGGTTTAGCAAAAGGGCATTTAGTTAGAGAACTTGATGCTATCGGTGGAGAAATGGGACTTTGTACAGACTCTACAGGTATTCAATTTAGAATATTAAATGCTTCAAAAGGTGCTGCTGTGCAAGGAAGTAGAGCCCAAATTGATATGGATAAATATAGAGAGTATATGAGAAAAGTTTGTCATAACACTCCTAATTTAGAAGTTTATCAAGATGAAGTAGCAACACTGCTAATTAAAAACGAAAATGAAGTTTGTGGAGTAAAAACAAAACTTGGAGAAGAGTTTATCTCTAAAAAAGTTATTTTGACTACTGGAACTTTTATGAGAGGATTAATTCATATTGGTGAAAACAAATATGACGCAGGAAGAGCTTGGGAGTTACCATCAAGCACACTTTCAATTCAACTAAAAGAGTTAGGATTAAATGTTGGAAGACTTAAAACAGGAACTCCTGCAAGACTTGATGCAAACTCTATTGATTTTTCAGTTATGGATATGCACGGTGGAGATATAAATCCAGCTCCTTTTTCATTTAGAACAGATAAATCAACATTTAGTCCAATTCAATACCCTTGTTATATCACTTATACAAACCTAAATACACACGATATTATCTCTTCAAATTTTTATAGAGCACCACTTTTTACGGGTCAAATAGAGGGATTGGGACCTAGATATTGCCCAAGTATTGAAGATAAAATCAATAGATTTAGCGAAAGAGAAAGACATCAACTATTTTTAGAGCCACAAACTGCAATGTGTACAGAATATTATATTAATGGTATGTCTACTTCTTTGCCTATTGATGTTCAAAAGCAGATGATTCACTCTGTTGCTGGACTTGAAAATGCAAAAATCATAAGATACGGATATGCTATTGAGTATGATTATGTGGATCCAACAGAATTAAAACATACTTTAGAGACAAAAAAAGTAAAAAATCTTTATAACGCAGGTCAAATAAATGCAACAACAGGTTATGAAGAAGCAGCTTCACAAGGGCTTATGGCAGGAATAAATGCAGCACTATCTATTGATGGAAAAGAGCCTTTTATTCTTAGAAGAGATGAAGCTTATATTGGAGTTTTAATCGATGATTTGGTTACAAAAGGGACAAATGAGCCATATAGAATGTTTACTTCAAGAGCAGAATATAGGCTTTTATTAAGAGAAGAAAATGCAGATTTAAGACTTTCACAATATGGGCATGAGTTTGGATTAATTGATGATGAAACATTTGCAAAAGTTGAAAACAAAAGAAAAGTTTTAAATGATGCAATAGAGTTTATGGCTCAAGAATGGGTAACTTCTAAAAAAGAGAATTTAGAACTTCTTGAATCAATTGGTGAAGAAAAAATCAACGATAAAGTAATGCTTGTGGATTTAATAGGTAGAAACACTATTGATAATTTCAAATTTGACAAATTAGTACCTAGTTTAGCTGAAACTCCTGATTATTTAAAAGAACAAATCATTGTTGAAGCGAAATATTATAGATATATCCAAAAACAACAAAAGCAAATTGAAAAAATGAAAAAGATGATTAAAATGAAAATTCCTGAGGATTTCAATTACAAGGGAATAGCAGGTCTTTCAAATGAAGTTATTGAGAAACTTGAAAAACACAGACCACCTACAATTTACAATGCAAGTGAAATTTCAGGTATTACTCCAGCAGCTATCGATATTTTACATTTAAATTTAAATGCTCATTTAAAGAATAAAAATTTATATTTCTTTATAAAA
>JBBITK010000066.1:2565-11577 GCA_037440805.1 Arcobacter sp.
TTAATTATTCTCCAAGATCAATATTTACACCTTTTTTCAAAAGTTCATCTTGTCTAACTCTTAGATAATCCAAATAGCTTTTTGGATATTTTTTATAGTATTTATCCCCAACATATCTTAATAACTCTTTGAAATGGAAAGGATATAACAAAGCATCAACCGTTGAGATTAACTTTTTATTATCATAAAGTAATACGCCAGGTCTATAATCTAAATTGATTTTTTTAACCCACTCTTTTGGAGTTATTTTTTTACCATCTACTCCAATAATCTCTTGAGTAGAATTTGCATCAAGTCTTACAACTGTAAAATTTTTGAACTCTTTTAAAACTTCTTTATCTTTTAAAATTCTATTGTGGAAATAGTCACATTGAGTGCAACTTCCATCTTCAAAAATCACAGCAAGAGGTGTTTTGATTTTTGATAAATCTTTTTTATCTTTGAAAAGTTTGTTATCTTTTAAAGTATAAAGAGTCTGTTTTGTAACTTTTTCTAAATATTCTGTCAAACTCATTTTTTCATAGTGCTTACCATGAACATACTCTAAAATATATTTAAACTCTTCAACTCCTCTGTAGCCATTTACTCTTACAACTACCTCTTTTTTATCATTGAAAAACAAAATTGTAGGACTATATTGAACTTCAAGTTTTTCAGCCAAAGCTTTTTCTGTTAAAGTTGTATTTTCATCCCAAGCAATTTCCCTACTACCTTTAACATCAATATTAATAACATCAAAATATTTTTTTATAAATTGACTAGTTTTATTATCCGTAATGAAGTTTTCATTCAACATTTTTGCACAATATGGACAACCTTCCAAATCCATAAAAACCATAAAATGTTTGTTATTAGCCTTTGCTTCAGCCACATCTTCACTAATGTCTAAAAAACTCTCTTTAAACCATTCTGGAGTTTCGTGCATACTTCCACCCTTTAATTTACCCTCTTGTGCATTTAAATTTGTAAACATAAATGCAAATATACCAAGCATTAAAAACATAAGTTTTTTAAATGTCTTAATCATAAATCTTCCTTATTATAATTTTCTTTATTCTAATAAAATTATCTTTAAAATCAAAAAATATTTTTAAGGCTATTTTTCATATTATTTTTATAAAATAAAACTAATTTAAATATTTAATTTTTTTCAAAGGTTATAAAATGCAATTATATTTTTATGCAAAGAGTGGTCACTCTTACGGTTTAGAAGAGACAAAAAGATGTTCAGCAATAGCAAATCAACTAAAAGAGTTTAATCCTATTTTATGCACAAGCGATTTTAGAGCAGGAGCTTTTGCAAAGGAGAATTTAGGAATCAAAAAATATGTAAATATTGATGTTATCAGAAATCTTACAAATATTATGCAAGATGGAGATATTTTGATATACGAATCTCCAGAAGCTAATGAAGAGATGAAAAAAGATATTTCAGAGTTTTGTTCATTAAGTTACGATATAAAAGATATTAAAGGAGTTGTTGTAGATAGAACCATTTACCAACCTTCAACACCAACTTTAGAGAAAACTCTTTTTTTTGGAGATGATGATTATGAAAATACTCTTTTATCTCTTATAAAAGATGAGGATATTTTCGATTTAAATATTTTAATGGGACACTACTTTTTTTTAGGAAATGAGAAGATATTACAAAAACATTTCTCTTCAGTAATAGATGAAGAAAATTATACCAATACTATAATAAACTCAAAATATTTACTTACATCATCTTTGCAAACAGCTTTAGAATCTCTAAGTTGTGAGAATCATCCTGTTTTAATAAAAAGAGATGATAAAAACTATGATGAGTTATTCATTAAAGAGTTCAATATTCCAGTTATTGAACAAAAAGAGTTATCATCTATAGTAAAAGAGTTTGAAAATATTATTTTGAATTATCCAAAAATAAAAAAAATTGATATTTTTGATATAGAAAATATTAAAAATGAAATTAAAAATAAAATTGATATTTTCACTAAATTATCGAATTACTAATTAATTTTTCTTTACCCAAAATTATAATCTAAACTTATAATATTTTATGGATTTTATAAGGCAGTTTTATATAAAATTTCTCTTATATTAGAAAAAAAGGTTCGTAAATGAAAGAAAAAGAGGATTTAGTAGGTAAAACACCTTATAGAATCAAGAGATATTATGGATATGCATTAGCTACTATGGTATCTATAATTATGCCATTTATAACTATAAATGGTCATCACATTTTTTTATTGTCATTTGATAAAAAACAGCTTCACTTATTGGGTACTGCATTTGATATGCAAGAGTTATATTTGATGCCTTTTTTATTAATGTTACTATTTTTAGGGATATTTGCAGCGACATCTCTAGGTGGTAGAGCATGGTGTGGATGGGCTTGTCCACAAACTATTTTTAGGGTTATTTATAGAGATTTAATTGAATCAAAACTTTTAGGTTTAAGAAGAATCAAAAATAAACAAAAAGAGCCAGACTGGTCAAAATCTGAAAATAAAGCTAAAAAATTGGTAGCTATGATTATATGGGCTTGTTTAGCAATTCTTGCAGCTTCAAATTTTATGTGGTATTTTGTTCCTCCTGAAGACTTTTTTGCTTATATTCAAGATCCAAGTGAACACTTCTTTTTAATTATATTTGTTTTATCAATTGGTGGATTTATATTTTATGATGCCATTTTTCTTAAAGAGGATTTTTGTGTATATATTTGTCCTTATTCAAGGGTTCAATCTGTTTTATATGATAATGATACATATCAAGCAATATACTCAACAAATAGAGGTGGAAATATATACAATGATTCTAAAGAGAAAATCATTTTTAAAGCAAAAGATTTACCAGACCCTACAAATGAATGTACAACTTGTGAATCATGTGTAACTGTTTGTCCTACTCATATAGATATTAGAAAAGGTTTACAACTTGAGTGTATAAACTGTTTAGAGTGTGTTGATGCTTGTACTTCTGTTATGGGAAAACTTGGAAAACCATCTTTGGTTCAATGGTCAAGTACAAATGCTATCAAAAACAATGTTCCAACAAAAGTTGTTAGAAAATCTACTATTATGTACTCTGTTGCTCTTTTAGTTGTTTTAGGTTTACTATTCTTTATGGGAAGCGAAAAAGAGTATATGCTTTTAAATGTAAACAAAACAACAGAGCTTTATAAAATAAAAGAGGATAAAGTTGTAGCAAATAATTTTCTTTTATTATTCCAAAATACAGAGTCAAAACCTCTAACTTATGATTTGGAAATTGTAGACCACAAAGATATAAAAATCAAAAGATTTGAGCCATTTACATTAAGCCCTGGAAAACTTACTAAAAAAGTTTTAGTTCTTGAAACAGATAAAATGTTAGTAAATGATGCAACAAAAGATACACCTATTACAGTAACTTTAAAAGCTTTTGCAAAAGAGGATCCAACTAGAGTTTTTGTACTTAGAAAAGCTGTATTTATCTATCCAAGAGCAGATAAAATCAAATAAATCAAAACCCATGGAATTTATTCCATAGGTTTTAAAACCCCTTCAATTAACCTCTTTATCAACAAAGCTTAGATACAATCGCGAATATATTTATCAACAATTTTATGGAGAATTTTTAAATGACTAAATTCATTTTTGTAACGGGTGGAGTTCTTAGTTCACTAGGAAAAGGTATAACATCTGCTTCTATTGCAACTATATTAAAACAATCAGGCTTTAAAGTAAGTATGTTAAAAATCGACCCTTACTTAAATGTAGATCCAGGAACAATGAGTCCATTAGAGCATGGAGAGGTTTTTGTAACAGCAGATGGTGCTGAAACAGATTTAGATTTAGGGAACTATGAAAGATTCATTGACAAAACTTTAACTAAAAAGAACAGTTTTACAACTGGACAAGTTTATCAAAGTGTTATTAAAAGAGAGAGAGAAGGTGGATATTTGGGTAAAACTATCCAAATTATACCTCATGTTGTTGATGAAATTAAAGATAGAATTTATGCAGCAGCTGATGAAAATGATTTCCTAATCATTGAACTTGGTGGAACAGTTGGAGATATCGAAGGTTTGCCATTTATGGAAGCTATTAGAGCTATTAGACATGAGCAACCAAAAACAAATACTATGAATATTCATGTAAGTTTAGTTCCTTACATAAAAGCAGCAGGTGAGCTTAAAACAAAACCAACTCAACACTCTGTTCAAGAGTTAAGAAGAATCGGTATAACTCCTCATATGTTAGTTTGCAGAACAGAAAAAGAGTTACCAAAAAGCTTAAAAGAGAAATTAGCACTCTCTTGTGATATTGATAGAAATGCTGTAATTGAAGCAGGTGATGCACAATCAATTTATCAAGTACCTCTTCATTTTATAAAAGAGGGAATTTTAACTCCTTTATCTGAGCATTTTAACATCAAAATCAAACCAAATATGGAAAAATGGGACAGATTAGTAAAAAATATTTTAGTTCCTCAAGATGAAGTTACTATTGCTTTTGTTGGAAAATATTTAGATTTAAAAGAGTCTTACAAATCACTAATTGAAGCTTTAATTCACGCAGGAGCTCACCTAAACACAAAAGTAAATATTCACTGGTGTGATAGTGAAAGAATAGAAGATGTTGGAGCTTATGATATTATTGGAAACTCTGATGCGATTTTAGTTGCTGGTGGATTTGGACAAAGGGGAGTTGAGGGAAAACTTGCAGCAATAAAATATGCAAGGGAGAATAAAATCCCGTATTTAGGAATTTGTCTTGGAATGCAATTATCAATTATTGAATTTGCAAGAAATGTTTTGGGAATGGAAGATGCAAATTCTATTGAATTTAATCCTAATACTGCAAATCCTCTAATTTACCTAATAGATTCATTTATTGATCAAAGTGGAAATACTCAACTAAGAACCCATGAATCTCCAATGGGTGGAACAATGAGATTAGGAGAGTATCCTTTTGAACCACTAAAAGGAACAAAATTACAAAAAGCTTATGGGAATGATGAAGTGTACTATGAAAGACATAGACATAGATATGAAGCAAATCCAGCATATAAAGAAGCTTTAGAAAATGCAGGAATGATTATATCTGGACAATCAAATGGTCTTATAGAAGCAGTTGAATTAAAAGATCATCCATGGTTTGTTGGAGTTCAATTCCACCCAGAATTCACATCCCATTTAGAGACACCAAATCCAATTATTTTAGAGTTCGTAAAACAAGCAAGTAAAAAATCTTAATGCCTAAAATAAACAAACAAACTCTTTTTGAGATATTATCTGCAAGACATAGGGATAATCCCTATGCTCGTCTTGCAAATATCCCTTCACCTGATAACTTTAAAGATATACAAAAAGCCTCCCAAAGAATAAAAAAAGCCATCTTAGAAAATGAAACCATAACTATTGTTGGAGATTATGATGTTGATGGAGTAATCTCAACAACAATTATGCTTGAATTCTTCAATCAAATAGGCAAAAAAGTAAATCATATTATCCCAAATAGATTTGAGCATGGATACGGGCTATCACCTAAAATTGTGGATTTGATAGAAAAAGGCTTGGTTATTACAGTTGATAATGGAATTTCTGCCTATGAAGCCTCAAGATTATTAAAAGAAAAAGGGATAGATTTAATTATCACAGATCATCATACAGTTGGTGAAAAAGTGCCTTTAGCTTATGCTATTGTAAATCCAAAACAAAGGGATTGTAATTTTGAATTTAAAGAGATTTGTGGAGCTCAAGTAGCTTGGTATTTATGTGCAGCCATAAAAAAAGAGTTAAATTTAGATGTTAATATGAGTGATTTTCTGGATTTATTGTGTATTGCAATTATCGCAGATATTATGCCTATGACTGCACTTAACTACACTTTTGTAAAACAAGGACTAAAAAAAATAAAGACTTCCCAAAGGGAAGCCCTAAAAAAACTAAATGAACTTATGGGAAAAACTGTTTTAGTATCTGATGATGTTGGATTTTATATTGCTCCAAAATTAAATAGTGCAGGAAGAATGGATGATGCTTCTTTGGCATTATCTTTTTTATTATCCAAAACTTCACAAGATGCAAATGAAGCACTATTTTTACTTGATGAATTAAACAATTATAGAAAAACTCTACAAGAAGAGATTTCAAGAAAAGCTAGTTTAAAAACAGATGAAAATGATAATGCTGTTGTAGTTTGGGGAGAGGATTGGCACGAAGGGGTTATTGGAATTGTTGCTTCAAAATTATCAAATCAATTTAAAAAACCTGCTTTTATATTTTCAATACATAATGGAATTGCAAAAGGTAGTGCAAGAGCAAATGCAAATATAAATTTATATGATGTTATTTCAAAAGCTTCCCATTTACTTTTAGGATTTGGTGGACATAAAAACGCCGCTGGATTATCGCTAAAAGAAGAGAATTTAGATGAATTCAAAAGAATTGTAAATGATGTTTTAAAAGATTCAAAAGATGATTTACATATTGAATTAGAGACTCTGGGAGAATTAGATGTTAGTAGTGTAGATATTGAATTTATATCTATAATTGAAAATTTTGAGCCTTATGGTCTTGAAAATTATAGACCTATATTTAAAATATCTGATGCAACTTTGATTAAATATGATTTAATAGGAAAAGAGAAAAATCATTTAAAATTCACATTAAATAGCAATGGAACACTCTTTGAGGCAATAAAATTTAATGATAGCAACACTATTTTTCCAGAAAAATTAGATTTGATAGTTTCAGTAAGTAAAAATGAGTTTAGAGGAGAAATATCTCCTCAATTTTTAATTCAAGAGATATTATAGATTATGGTTTTCTTGTAATAGTAATACTATTTTCTCCGAAAACCGTGTCATATTTCAAAGGATGTTCTGTGAATTGAACAACTATTCTGAAATATCCTTCACTTTCATGATTCCCAAAAGATACAACTTTGAAATTTTTTGTATTAAGAGTCTCTTTTAAAGTACCAAAATTAACTTTACCTTTAAAATCCATTACAAATTTATAATCTTTATCATTTGTAAATTTCTTAGAAACTTTATATTGTGTGTTGATAACTAACTTATTATCATCATATTCCAAACCAATAAACGGTAAAACTTGCTTTTTCATCATACCTTCAGGAGTTTTTACTGCTGGCTCTTCTTGCCCAATATCTGTTCTTGGTTTTACATACACAACTTCAACTGGTTTTGTATTTTCTAGCTCTTTTTTTACTATCTCTTTAGTATTAGTTTCAACTTTCTTAATTATTGAATCAACTTCTTTTTTTGTATAAACTTTCTCTTTTTTCGGTTCATACTTTTTAGTTTCAACTTTTTTTAGAGGTTTTTCTTCTTTTTTTAAGCTCTCTTTTTTATCTTCTTCTCTACTTTTTTTAGCGGCTAAGTCCATCTTTTTTTGCATTTCATTTATGTAACTAGCTTCTTGTTGAACTTCTTGAGTTTTTGATTCATTTAATTCAATTATTCTAGCAGCCTCTTCTTCATAGGCATTTGTAACTTCAAAAGGATTTTCTCTTGCATTTAAGCTAACACTTAAAACTGCACCTAGTGTAAATAAAAATATCTTTTTCATTCTTCAGGCTCCAAATTTTTTAATTCAAAATACTCTTTTTGAAGATATGCATTGTGTTTTTGCAATCTCAAAATCTCTTCTTCTAAGTACTCTTTTTTATCTTTCAAAGAGATATAGACTTCCAAAGAATTATCTCCAAAAAGAAGATTCGCAACATGATAAGAAAAAAATATAGTTGCAATTAAAGCAATAACTGCAACTATTAAGAATTTCTTATATGTTTCAAATTTTATTTTCATTTTTTATTTTGAAAAAGGTTGCTTCCCTAAATATTCAGCATAAGCAACTTCAGAACCAATTTCTAATAATCTATTATATTTAGCGATTCTATCACTTCTTGCTGTACTTCCTGTTTTGATTTGACCACAATTTAATGCAACAGCAAAATCAGCAATAAATGCATCTTCAGACTCACCAGATCTGTGAGACATAATACAATTATAGTTATTTCTTTGTGCAAGTCTGATTGTTTGCATAGTTTCACTAACTGAACCAATTTGATTTGGTTTAATTAATACTGCATTTGCAATACCTTTTTTAATTCCTTCTGCAACTATTGAAGCATTTGTAACAAATAAATCATCTCCAACTAATTGCACTTTTGAACCTAATTTATCAGTCAATATTTTCCATCCATCCCAATCATCTTCACTTAAACCATCTTCTATTGAAACAATTGGATATTTCGCACATAAATCAGCATAATAATCAACTAATTCAGCAGAAGTTAATTCTCTATTTTCTGAATGTAATACATACTTTCCAGAATCATTTATTAACTCAGATGCTGCAACATCAAGAGCAATAGAGATTTGTTCACCGGCTTTATATCCAGCTTTTTCAATAGCTGTCATAATAACTGTAATTGGTTCTTCATTTGATTTTAAATTTGGAGCAAATCCACCCTCGTCACCAACTGCTGTTGATTCTCCCATACCATCAATAACTTTTTTTAATTGTTGGTAAATTTCAGCAACAGCTCTTAAACCTTCATTGAAATCTTCAAATCCTGTTGGCATAATCATATACTCTTGGAAATCAACAGAGTTATTTGCGTGTTCTCCACCATTAATGATATTAAACATAGGTACAGGCATAGTCATTGCATTTGCACCACCTAAATATCTATATAATGGAATATTTAAAGAAGCTGCCGCAACTCTAGCAACTGCCATAGATACACCTAAAACTGCATTTGCACCTAAATTTGAATAGTTATGTGTTCCATCTATATCTTTCATAGTTCAGCTTGATTAAATGGACTCATTCCAATTAATTCATCTGCAATTCTTGTATTTACATTTTCAACAGCTTTTAAAACACCTTTTCCAGAATATCTGTTATCAGCATCTCTTAACTCTAAAGCTTCTCTCTTACCTGTACTTGCACCACTTGGTACTATTGCACTAGCTTTTGTTCCATCACTTAATATAACTGTTGCTCTAACAGTA
>JBBITK010000067.1:0-11265 GCA_037440805.1 Arcobacter sp.
CATTAACTAACTTCTAACTAAAAGTTAACAAAAAGTTAATCATTCTAATATTTTTTCCTATAAAATTTCATTTATTCTAGTAAATAATCAATAATATTATTCATTTTAAAGCATAAAAAAAGCCACCCAAAAAAGGATGGCTAGGAGAAAAAATTTGAAAAAACTACTTAAAGATTATTTACAAGATCCACCACAACAAGTAGAAACAACTGCACCAACAGAAGCTAAAACAGCATCATAATTCGGCTCTTCAGTGATTTCTGGACAAATCTCTTTATAAGTTACAACACCCTCTTCATTGATAACAAAAATTGCTCTACAAGCAACACCTGCTAATGCTCCACTTGAAATTAAAACACCATAAGCGTTAGCAAATGCTTTTGCTCTAAAATCTGAACCAACTTTTAAGTTTTCAATTCCTTCAGTTGTACAAAATCTTTTCATTGCAAATGGTAAATCCATAGAAACTACGATTACTTCTGCATTGTCAATTTTTGCTGCTTTTTGGTTGAAAGTTCTAGTTTCAGTTGCACAAACTGCTGTATCTAAAGATGGAACTACCACAACGATTTGAGATTTTCCATTTTTTCCACCAATTTGGATATCTGATAAATCTTGAGCTACCACATTTACAACTGGAGCTAAATCTCCAACATTTACTTCTGTACCACTTAAAGTAACTTCATTACCTTTTAACTTTGTTGTTGCCATTTTATTCCTTGATTTTAAAAATTAAATTAGGGAATTATATTTAAATAGGATAAATTTTGTCTTAATTCTAAAACCTTTCAAAAAAAGAGAAAAATTTGTTACGATTTCACTCTTATTGAATCTTCTCCTAAAATTATTTTTCCTTCATCTATCAATTTTGTAAGTGTTGCTTTAAATGATTTTTTACTTACACCAAAAACAGCTTTTATATCTTCAGCTTCACTTTTATAAGTAAAATTCATCTCTCCACCATTTTTCACTAAAATATTAAAGATTTTATCATCAGATACTTTTTCACCTATTTTTTGTAAAGAAATATCAAGTTTATTATCTTCTCTCACTTTTTTTACATAGGCTTTTCTTCTTGAACCTATTCTTATATTTTCAAAAATCTCATTGTGAAAAATCATCCCATCGTATTTGTTGTTTACAATTACTTTAAATCCAAGAGGTGTTTTTGAGTATAAAAGAATATCAACCTCATCATTTTGTTGTAAATTTTCTATATCTTTTGATAACTCATACTTTTCAGAAGCTATAAGTCTATTTGTTTTTTCATCAAGTTGGATTTGTAAAATCTTTTTAACACCCACATCAAAGGAGCTTTTTTGTTTGTTTTTTGGCACCAAAATATGTTTTGGAAGCCCAACTTCCACAAAAAAACCAAATTTTGCCCTATCAACAACTTCCAAATAAGCAAACTCTCCCAAATAAGCAAAAGGTCTAAGGGTAGTTGCAACAAGTCTATCTTCACTATCTGTATATACAAAAACATCTAAAAATGAATCAATTTGCATCGATTTATTCACATAAGCATTTGGCAATAAAACCTCCGTTTCATCACCACTTATTAGATAAATCCCAGGTTCACTAACTCTATTTACTCTAAGTTTATTTATTTTACCAACTTCAATTTTTTCATTCATTATATTTTCCAACTTATTTTTTCATTTTAAAAAGTTTTACTACACTTAAAACTATCACAGATACCATTATTATACTAGCACCCGAACTAATATCATAATAATAAGATATAAAAAGACCTATTAATGTAAAGATTGTAGCTAAAATCGAACTAATTATCATCATTGTTGAAAGTCTTGAAGCAAAACTTTCAGCCAAATATGTGGGAATTGTCAAAAGTGCAATAACAAGTATTAATCCAACTGCTTTTATGGCTGCAACTACGCAAAGTGCAGATAAAATCAGAATTAATGTATAAAAAAACTTAACATTTATTCCTCTTAAGTGTGCAAATTCACTATCATAAGATACTGCTAAAATCTGTCTATAAAATAGAGATATTACTCCCAAAATAAAAATATCCAAAGCAAACATAAATTGTAAATCTTCAGTTGAAACAGCGATAATCGAACCAAACAAATATGACATCAAATCCACATTATACCCTGGTGTTAAATCCACCAAAATAATACCAATAGCCATTCCACTTGACCACATCATTCCTATTATTGCATCTATTCTATTTCTATTATAAAGTGTAATTATGGCTATAATAATTGCTGTTAGAACTGCAAAAAGCGTAGCTCCAAGCAGTATTGGTATCCCAAAATATATGGCAACACCAATTCCTCCATAAGAACTATGTGCAATTCCACCTGTTAAAAATGTGATTTTATTTACAACCACAAGTGAACCAATTATTCCAGCAGCTATTGAGATTAAAATACCTGAAATAATGGCATTTTGTATAAATTCATATTCTAATATTTCCAACATTTTAATTCCTAATGGCTATGATGTTCACAACAAATATGGCTTTTCCCCAAAGCACTAAGAAGTTCAACTTCGCATAAATGTTCATTTTCAGGTGTTAAATTTTTTTGTATATTTTCCAAAGAGTGATAAACCAAACTTCTATTTATATGAGCAACACTTTTTGCATAATTTAATAAAACAGCAATATCATGGCTTACTACAACTATGCAAATATATTTATTTAACTCCTTTAGAAGTTCATAAATCTCCCTTTGACCTTTTACATCAATACTTGCGGTTGGTTCATCTAAAAGCATAATCTTAGGATTTGAACATAAAGCTCGTGCTATAAAAACCCTTTGTCTTTGCCCTCCACTTAAATCACCTATTTTGTGGTGTGCAAAATCTTTCATTCCTACTTTTGATAATGAATCCAATGCACAAAGTTTGTCCTCTTTTGAATATCCAAATAATCTTTTTTTAGATGTTGTATGTCCCATAAGTACGACTTCCAAAGCAGTTATTGGAAAATCTATATTTAAATTTGTATTTTGAGGAACATATCCTATTTCATTGGTTTTCAAAAACTTTTTAACTTCTCCAATACTTGGAGTTAAAAGCCCTAAAATCAACTTTAAAAGTGTAGATTTTCCTCCACCATTTGGTCCAATTATTGCTAAAAAATCATCATTTTTTATTGATAAATTTATATTTTCTAATACATCTGTTTTGTGATATTTGTAAAATAATCCATTTATGTTGATTAATTCCACATATCTCCTTTATTGCAACTTTGTTGCGGATATTATCAGATTAACCATTAAATCAATCTCAAATATCGTTTTTCAGCCAAGCAAAAATTAATCCTAAATATTCATGCCAAGCAACTTGAACTTTATAAAAATTTTTAGCAGAAAAATAGCTACTATAATCTTCCAAATAGTAGGAGAGATGATTTGTTGGAGCAGGTATTGGATTTAATCCCTCTTTTTTAAAAAGTAAATAGGCTCTTTTCATATGAGTTGCGGATGTTACTAAAATAAATTTTTTATCTGCTATTAGTTTTTTTGTCTCCATTGCTTCCTCTTTTGTATCCTTTGGAGAATCAAATCTTATAATATCCTCTTTTTTTACACCCAATGAAATAGCTAATTTTTCTTGCATTAATGCGTGAGAATTTTTGTCAAAAGAGCTATAACCTGAAACTATAAGTTTTGCTGTTTTTAACTCATTATAAATTCTAATTCCCTCTACTAATCTATTAATTCCAACTTCATTAACTTCTGATGTAATACTCAAATCATCATTACTTTTATGTCCACTTCCCAAAACCAAAATATATTCAACCTTTGGAATATTTAATAAAGCTTTGTGGCTATCTTCAAGAGGTTTTACAATAGCATTTGAAATTGGTTGAAAAGATAAAAGGAAGAACCAAAAAAATCCTAAAAACAAAAATATTTTTGCTTTTGTATATGATTTCTTAAATAAAAAAAACAGACCAAAAAAGAGTAAAAATAGTCCTATTGGGATTGGCATTAAAAATGCAGATATACACTTTTTTAGTGTAAATATCATTTTGAATTTCCAATTAAAACAGAGGTATATCCAACAACTCTTGAAGCATCTTTTGTTCTATCATAACTTGTACAATAGTGTAAAACTTGAGTTTTGTAATCTCTGTTTATTGCAGATTTTATAACTGCTTTTACTCCTAATTTTCCACAAGCTTCACAACCTTTGTCAAACAAAGACAAATCCCTTTTTGCTATTGCATTTAAACAAATATTATCTAACTTATTTGCCTCTTCTTGAGTGTAAAAATGACTTAAATCAGTGCTTATTAGTAAAAAATTATCCTCATCTTCAAAAATAAAATCAATTAGTTTTGATAACTCTTCAAAATTCATTTTCCCATAAACTATCTCTATAATTTGGCTATTTGGAAAGTAATATTTACAAAATGGAGCTTGGGTTTCTGTGGAGTGTTCAGCGTGGGCATTTGGAGTAAAGTTTAAGAAATCAAACTTTTGTTTTAAAATTTTTGAGTACACCTCATCAATTTTTATGTTTCCAAATGGTGTTTCATACTCATTAAATAAAGCAATACTAGCACCCTCTAAATATACTTTATGTGAAGGACCTATCACAATTACTCTTTTTGGCTTTTTATCTTTTGCAATAGAATAGGCAATATTTGCCGTAAATCCACTATACACATATCCTGCGTGTGGAACAATCAAAGCCTTTGTATCAAAAGAACCGTTTATTGTAAATTTACTATTAAAATCATCTATCATAGAGATTATCTCATTTTTATCTTTTGGATAAAAAGCTCCACTAACTGCTGTTTTTCTACTATTTCCACTCATTTCAAAAACTCCATCAATTTTATGATTACATTTTGGACATTTACCATCAACTATAATATTTTTTGAAACATCATATCTAACTCGTGTTATGAGATTTTCATTACAATTTGGACAACTTGTATTATTTTCATAACCAATATTTCCAATATAAACATATTTTAAACCCTCTTTTTTGCCTATTTCATAAGCTTTTTTTAGGCTCTCAAATGGTGTTCGTGGAAGCTCCAACTCTTTATAATCAGGATGAAAAGATGAGATATGCCAAGGAGTAAAAGCATCAAGTTCATTTTTAATAAATCTTGCTATTTTTTCAAACTCTTCATTTGAATCATTTTTTGTTGGAACAACCAAAGTAGTGATTTCTACCCAAATGCCATTTTTTTTGAAATGTTTTAGATTTTGTAAAACCTGATTTAAATTTCCACCTAACTCTTTTTTATAATAACTTTCACTAAAACATTTTAAATCAATATTAACAGCATCAATAATACCTTTCATATCATCAATTACTTCACTACTTTCAAAACCATTACTCACATATACATTTTTAATCCCGTATTTTTTGGCTTCAAGTGCTATATCTTTTGCATAAGGATAAAAAATTGTTGGTTCATTGTAAGTATAAGAGATAGATTTACAACCATTTTTTAAAGCTATTTGAATCACCTCTTTTGGTGATAAGTATTTTGATTTATCTATATTTTTTTCTTGAGAGATTCCATGATTTTGGCAAAATGTACATTTAAAATTACAACCAACCGTTCCTAAAGACAAAGATTTAGTTTGAGGAATAAAGTGATAAAGAGGTTTTTTCTCTATTGGGTCAATATTTAAAGCAGAAAAATGCCCATAAACCAAACACTCTATTTTATCCCCAACATTTTTATTTACTCCACAAATACCTGTTTGCCCCTCTTTTAACTTACAATAGTAAGAACATAAAAGACAAACTAGCCTATCTTTTTCTTGTTTGAAATATTGCATTACCTAATCTTCTATTTTATTTTGATTGCTGTGTATGTAAAAATATTTGGATGATTTTCTAAAACCGATTTTGAAAATCCAGCTTTTTTACTTAAACTTTCAAAAAACTCTTCAAATGTTGATATTTGCTCCCAAACTTGAGGTAAATAAGTGGCTCTTTTTCCATCAAGTTCCAAAATAACCCCGTGAACTCCAACTTCTATTTTTGCTTTTAAATCTGCGGTATCTTTGTACTCTAACTTAACAGCAGGTGTTAAAATAGATAGTTCAACACTACAATATTTAAACTCTTCATAACTCAAAGGCTTAAATCGTGGATCCGAAAAAGCTGCTTTTTGTGCATTTTCAATTACATCATCAAGCAAATTTTTATGGGCTACAAGAGAGCCAATACACCCTCTTAATCTTCCATTTAGATTTATAGTTACAAAACAAGCACCATTTGAGGCTAAAATTTTGTGTCTATTTAACAAATCAGCTTTATCAATTTTGAAACTATTATCAAATCTATTTAAAATAGAAGTCTTTGCAACTTCTAAGAGTGTATCTTCTACTCTCATTTATGACCTTTTATAATATCTTTTATAGCTTCAATAAAATCATCGCTATCATTTACACAACGACATACTTTATACTCTTTAATTCCCATTTCATGAGCAACTTCTCTATACTCAATATCAAGTTCAAAATCTGTTTCAGAGTTATCAACTATAAATGCTATTGGATAGATTATTACCTTTTGCTCTTTGAAGTTTTTTAGCATATCTTCAAGTGATGGCTCTAACCACTTCATAGGACCCACTTTTGATTGATATGCAAGATTTATGGATTTAAAATTAACACCTTTTTCTTCTAGCATATTTTTTAAAATCTCCACATGTTCGTTCATTTGCTCTTCATATGGATCACCCTTATCAACTATTTTTTGAGGAAGTCCGTGGGCTGAGAAAATAAGATTATATTCACTCGCATCTTCTACTTTTGAAATAATTTCATTTAAGATACATTCATTAAATTTTTGATTTTTATAAAACTCTTCAATATACTCCAACTTATAATCATAAGGCACATAATCTATAAAATCTTGAACTGATGATTTTGTAGTTGTTGTAGAGTATTGAGGATACAAAGGCAAAAGTAAAATATTTGTAATTCCCTCTTTTTTTATCTCTTCCATAACATCACTTGCAAATGGAGGAGTATAACGCATAGCTTGATAAACTTTATAATCTTCTATTTTTTCATTACATTTTTCCACTAATTTTTCAGTTAAAGGATTAATAGGTGAGGCATTTCCTATTTGTTTATAGTTTTCCCACGCACTATCAAGCCTTTTATTTACTATAAAATAAGCTATCATTTTTCTAATCAAACTGCTATTTATTGTTATAATATTTTTATCATTAAACATATTTGTTAAAAACATTTTCAATTCATCTTTGCTTCTAGCACCACCCATATTTAGTAGCACTAAAGCCTTATCTTTTTTTTGCATCTTCTTCCAACCTTATTATTTTGTCACTACACCAAGTAGCCATATCAATATCGTGAGTTATAAGTAAAATTCCACAACTTCTTAGATATTTCATCAAAAGTTTCATCACATCATAGGCAATAATATTATCAAGTGCAGATGTAGGTTCATCCACAAGCAATAACTTTGGTTTCATTAATATTGCTCTTAAAATCGAACATCTTTGAAGTTGTCCACCACTTAACTCGTGTGGTTTTTTATACAATAACTCTTTATTTAAACTCAACTCATCAAGTAAAACAAGTAAATCTTCACTAAAATCATATTTTATAACATCATTTATTTGGTTTATTATTTGAAAACTAGGATGAAAAGAGCTATAAGGGTCTTGAAAAATCATACTAAAAGGCTCTTTTTTAATCTTCCCCGATATTGGTTTTAAATTACCAGTTATAAGCTCAAAAAGTGTAGTTTTACCACTTCCACTTTTACCAAATATTGTAATTAACTCTCCTTCATTGAGTTGTAATGAAAAATCACTATAAATTGGCAAAGCTTTTTTATAATAAAAATCTAAATTATTAATCTCTAAAACTAAATTATTTTTCAAATTTTTCCTTTAATTTAATGAAAATATACTATATAAAAATTTCCCTTATATATCATAAATAAAACCTTCACAATTCTTTTACAATAATGGGAAATACTTGCATTTGTAAAAACATTTAGAGGAAAAAATTAAGCTTACAAAAAGGAAAAATAGCTAGAATTATTTCCTCAAATTTAAAGGAGAAAAAATGAAAAAATTAGTATTAACTACAATCGTTGCAGCTGCTACTGCTGCTTCTTTATCTGCTGCTTCAATAGCTGCATGTGCTGGATGCCACGGTGCAGATTTTGGAAAAGCAGCTTTAGGAAAATCTCAAGTTGTTAAAGGTTGGGATGCAGCTAAAGTTGAAACTGCATTAAAAGGTTACAAAGCTGGAACTTACGGTGGACCAATGAAAGGTGTTATGGCTGGTCAAGTTAAAAACTTAACTGATGCAGATATCGCTGACATTGCAAAACAAATCGCAGCAATTAAATAATTTTAGAAGCTAGTCAATTTTTTGACTAGTTTTTTCTTCTCTCTTTTTTTTAGCCTCTTCTATCTTTTTTTCTTTGTTTATAGCATCATTCAAATCTTCTGTACTATCAAAAAGTAAACCATCAACCATTTTATTTGAATCATCAAATTGTCCACTTTTTGCACCCCAAATAAAAATCAAAGCCATTCCCGCAGAGATTATTATTCCCACAATCAACATAAAAAAAAGTGTATCATTTATCATCTATCTATCCTCTATTTAATTTTTATTCTAAGTGAATTCATAACAACAATTAGTGAACTTAAACTCATGGATAATGCAGCAACCAAAGGCATAACAAGTCCCATAACAGCAAGTGGTATTGTCAAAAGATTATAAAACAGAGAAATTAATAAATTTTGTTTTATAAATTTGTATGTTCTTTTTGATAATACAAATGCCTCTTTTAAAGTTTTTAAAGAAGAGTTCAAAAGAACAATATCAGAAACACTCAAAGATATATCAGCAGAATTTCCCATAGCAATAGCCACATCAGAATTAGTTAATGCAATACTATCATTAACTCCATCCCCCACCATAACAACTATTTTATTTTGATTTTTTAGATTTTTGATATATTCAGCTTTTGAAAATGGTGTTTGTTTTGAGAAGTAATTTTTAATATTCAACTCTTTTGCAACTTTTGAAGCAACTGCTTCATTATCTCCTGTAAGCATTACAACCTCAATATTTTCTTTACTTAAATAATCAACTAACTCTTTTGCACCATCTTTTATCTCATCTTCAAGCTCAAATAGTGCAATAATTTCATTTTCTACTGCAAAAACATAAACTGTTGTGGTTGTTTCAAAATCAAAACTAATACCATTTTCCAAAAGTAAATCAATATTTCCACCTAGAAGTTTTCTTTTAATTCCATCTTTTTCATAATAAGCCTCAACACCTTTTGCATCAATACTTTTTATATTTTCCAATTTTTCCAATTTTAATTGATATTTTGAAGATAAGTATTTTTTTGCAGAAAAACTTACAGGATGATTTGAACTATCTAAAAGTGTAAAAAGTAAATTTAATTTTTCACTATCTTCACTAAAAAATTTACTATTTCTAACTCTTAATTCCCCTTTTGTTAAAGTTCCCGTTTTATCAAAAACCACATAATCTGTTTTTGCCAAAGTCTCTATAAATTTTGCCTCTTTAAACAACAAACCTTTTTTTGCAAGTTCAGATATTCCAACCAAACTAGCAATGGGGGTAGCCAATGCTAAAGCACAAGGGCAAGCAATAACAACAACTGAAATAGCCACAATAAATGCCCTCTCAAATTGACTAGTTCCTTCATAACTAAATCCTAAATTCAAACCAAAAAAATACCAAACCAAAAAAGTAATAAAAGCAATGCTCAAAATGGTTACAGAAAATCTTTTTGATATTTCTCCTGCTTTATTTTGTATTTCAGGTCTTGAATTCAAAGAGTCTTCAAGTAAATTTACAATAGATGAAAAAGTGGAATGTTTAAAATCTTTTGTAACTTTATATTGAACCAAAGAGTTTGTATTTATTGTTCCACTCAATATCAAATCACCCTCTTTTTTATAAATAGGTACAGATTCTCCTGTTAAAGTTGATTCATCAAAAGAGCCTTCTCCTTTTGTTATTATCCCATCAACAGGTACTTTTTCCCCTGCTTTTATCTCTACAATATCACCTAAATTTACACTACTTAAAGCAACAATTTTTTTCTCATCACCATTTATAACCAAAGCTTCCAAAGGAAGAGTTGATTTGATTTTATCTAAAGTATCTATAGCTGATTTTTTACCAATAACTTCAAGATATTTTCCAACTAAAACAAAGGTTATAATCATAGAAACAGAATCAAAATAACTCTCACCTTTTGCACCAAATAAAATAAAAAGAGAATAAATATAAGTTAGAGTTGAACCAGAAGCAACCAAAAAATCCATATTTACAATACGATTTTTTATTCCAAAATATGCACCCTTATAAAAAATCCAACCACTATAAAATAAAACAGGAGTAGCAATTAAAAACTCTCCAAAATGTATCATTTGCTTAACTTCTTCACTAATTCCTGTAAAAAATCCAGTATATTTCGCAACACTTAACATCATCATATTCATACTTGCAATAACAGCAATCATCATACGAATAAAATAGTCTCTTTTATTTTTTGAAGCTTTTATATCTGCAACTGAAGAGTCATAAGCATAGGCGTTGTATCCAATACTTCTTATCTTTTCTATAATTTCAGAGAGTTTTAATTCACTATCATCCCAAACAACTTTTGCTTTATTATTTGTAAAATTGATATTTGCTTCAATTATTCCTTTGGTTTTATATAAAACTTTTTCATTTAACCAAACACAAGCTGCACAATGAATTCCCTCAATAATCAAATCAATTTTTCTAAATCCATCTTCACTGATAGTTGTATAATTATTCAGAAAGTTCTCAGAATCAAATTTACTCACATCATCATTATTTAATTCTACGGGAGGTGCAATTCTTTTATTTCCCAATTTATCATAGAAAGAATCTAACCCATCACTCTTTAAAAGATGATAAACTCCTTGACAACCTTTACAACAAAAGTTTAAATCATCCTCTTTTATCATCACACTTTCACTAAATTCCAAATGACAGTGATTACATTTTATATTCGACACAAAATTACCAACTTACCTATAAAAATTATTTTTTTTAAAACTTATGTTTTTTATATATTTTATTATCTATATTTTGATATTATATCCTAATAATTTTGGAGTAAGTCTTAATGATTAATAATATTTCTATACTAAAAAACGTTACCATTCTTTATGCTGAAGATGAACAAGATTTAAGAGAGGTAACCCATCAAATTCTGAAAGGTTTTACCAAAAACCAATATGTT
>JBBITK010000068.1:0-11188 GCA_037440805.1 Arcobacter sp.
TGGGCTCAGTTGAAAAGATAAAAAAGTTATTGAATAAAAAACTTGATGATCAAGAAATCACAGTTATTGAATTTCAAGAATATTCTAAAAATATTAATCTTTTAATAAAAAAAAATATTGACCTTGTTGAATCTTGGGAAGAAACACTAAAAGGAAAGAATAAATGAATAATTCTCATAATCCTCATGGAGTACATAAAGTAGGAGATTTTAGTTCATATGGAGATCCTAGTCTATTTACTTCAGCAAATAAAAATGAACAAAAAGATTTTGGAATCAATTCAAAACAATATCATTTTCATGCAGTTATTCAAGAATTAGAAGATGGAATTATTGAATTATGGAAAGAGCAAAATAAGAATTTTAATAAAGATAGAGAACTACAAGCATCTTCATTATCTGATGCTAAATTTAGAAAAATATATACAACGATGATTACTCCAGTTTTTAAAAATGTACTTTTTGTAATTTGTTTATATTTATTTATACCACTTTTATTCTCTGTAAATATACCAAAAATAAATCATGTTTATATTGATTATATTGCAGTATTTACAGGAATTGTACTTTTATCTAATTATTTATTTGATGGATACATTGTTTATAGAATTAGAAGATATGTGATAGAACAAGTAACAAAAAATTATTACATGATAATTAAAAAAACTTGGAAGAGTTTTGAATTTCTTTTAATTGTTTTGTCTTTATTCTTTTTTGCAATTTCACTCTATTACAATTTTTATACTGTTTTGGAAATCAATGTTGAGAATAAGTATTTAGTAAAATTAATTTCATATTTTGATTTAAGTAAATTACTTGAAATAAACTTGTATTTAGTTCCAATAAATATAGCTTTATATTTTTTATTTGTAAGAATAATTGATAATAAATCCGCAAAAATTCAGAAAATTGCAATAATTGAATCAAGAAAAAATTCAGAACATAATGCAGATGTTGCAGAATCATTACTTGATGGTACATATTTAGATATAGATATGAAAAATATTTAGTAAGAGTTATTATGCGAAGTCGTTCACCACCATAATTAATTTATCCAACCAAAGACCAAATTTATTAAATCATCAGCGGATTCAAGATGAATCCAGACATCCTACCTTTTATTTTTAAAAAGAGGATTGGAGTCGTTTGGGTTAGGAACTAACCTTGTGGACTTAAATAAACACAAAGCCTTTCGCTCAACTTCATTGGAAGTTGCTAGTTAGGAAGCTTTGCCCTTTAGGACGAGGTGAGTTCACTTAATTCATATACAACAAACAAAAAAAGGAAAAAAATGGAAACAAATAAAAAATCGGTAAGAATGTTCTTTTTACTATTTGTAATTATCTTTTTACAAACATCATTATTTGCATACACTGCATCAACTGGTACTGGTATTTTAAAAGAAGTTGCTGTTGGACAAATGGCAGGAGAGATTGGATTCATTATTGTATTAATGGGTATTGTACTTGCAGGTGTTACATTGTTAACAACAAAAAATCTTATGTTATCGTTAATTGTAGGTATTGGAGCTGTATTTATTGCAATGAGTACTGATATTTCTTCAGGATTAATAACACAATTCGGTAATCAGTTAGGAGTATAAGAAGAGGATATTCCTCTTCTTAAAAAGGTAAAGAATCATGAAAGTTGAATTTCCACAATTTATAAATAGAAGTAGATTATTTTTCATTTTTGAAATTGATATGATTTTAATTTGGGCATCTGTACTTTTAGGTGTTTTTTGGATCTTATCAAAAGCAATACCAGTATTTATTTCTCTACCTATTGCAATTTTTGTCTCTTTTCAAGCGATTAAATTATATAGCGAGGCAAAATATGAAAAAGCACCTGGATTTATAAGACATTTTTTTTACAATTTAGGAATGTATAAAATCAAACTTGATGATGAAAAATATGAAGAGTTGAAAGAACGAGATGATAAATCATTTTACCCTTCTGGTTATATTAGAGATTTTAGAGATTAAAACAAGGTGTAATGAATGATTAAACGAATTAGAAAAATTGTTTATGGTAAAGAATATAAAGATGAGCTTGATAATAAAATTTTGAATAATAAAATTTTATGGTTAATGATTATGATTATGATATTTTGGAATTCTATGTTATCAATTGGTTATATGAATGTAAAAGAAAATAATCAGGTAAAAGCAACATTCCCACCGTTTGAATATAATAAAA
This sequence comes from Arcobacter sp., assembly GCA_037440805.1. Taxonomy (GTDB): domain Bacteria; phylum Campylobacterota; class Campylobacteria; order Campylobacterales; family Arcobacteraceae; genus Aliarcobacter. The sequence continues at coordinate 2,199 of JBBITK010000068.1, forward strand.
AAGAACAAGTTATTGGCAATAATTTTGCTGATGATAATCATTTTTTATCATGGGCAATGTTTTATGTATTGACAACTTCAAATTTTGATATTCACAATATTCAAGAGAAGTTTGATTCAGTTGCAAACAATATGTTATTAGAAGACTATATAAGTAAAAAAGAAAATTTCATTAGTTTTGTGGAAAATGTAAAAAAGAATAAATTGAAGTCTAAGTTTATTCCATATAATGATACATGGAAAGTTACCAATAGAGAAGAAAATCATCATAATGTAGAGTCAGCAACAATTAATGTAAAAGGTGAGGTTGCAAATAGGGTTAGTACATATGAACCTATTAGAAAAGAGTGTGATTACACTATTATATTATTTAGAAAAGGTGGAGAAACTTATGTTCAAGATTTTGGTACTACTTGTTTTTAATGTATTTTTATTTGGTAAAGATTTTCCATTAGAACGAACAATTGATGTAAAAATAAATAACAATACTACAACAGTTTTGGAATTTCCTTTTATTATAAAGGATAAATCATTTGATAAATTTAGAAGAATAGTGGATCCTTCTAATGAAAATGATACGAATAAAATTGATGTACCTACAATGAAAAAAGAGATACGTGAAATTGATGGTAAGAAAGTTGTAGTTAGTACAAAAGAAAATTCAAATCAGCAAAATATTAATACAAAACCAATGATTATTAATATTAGTGCTAATGGAAATATAGTTGAATTAAAGCCAAATCAAGAAGGTATCACAAAAATCATTTTATGGGGATATGATTATTATCCTGTAATGGTGAATATAGAAGTTGTTAATAATGATAATTCAAATGATAATAATGATTATTTCAGATTTCTTGATTATAAGACACCAAAAGATGAAGTAGTAAAGTTTGAAGCTCAAAAACATGAAACTATTATTAGAAAATTAATAAAAAGTGGTTATTTGAATGAAGTACCAGATGGCTACAAAAAAACTGTTATGAACGAAGTCGAAGATAATGATAAGTTCAAAATGGTTTTAAATGAAGTTTATATTGGTAATAAATATGGTTTAAAAATTTATGATTTTATAAATAAAAGCTCTAGAGATTTAGTTATTAAAGATAGAATGTTTTATAAAGAAGGCATGGTGTTTGCAGTATCAATTGAAAAACTTTCAAATAGTGAAAGAGAGGTTATTTTAAAACCCAATGAACTAACAAGAGTCTTTATGGTATTCAAAAATAAAGAATCTTAATCTTTTTCCAATAAAAGCAGTTCTGAAATATCACAGTTAAGAGCAATACATATTTTAGCAATGATTTCAGAATCATATTTTTTTGCTCTATCTTTTTCATAGTGATTTAGTGTTTTGTAGGAGATATTTGTTTGTTTTTGTAACCAATACAATGTTTTACATTTATTTTTTAACAAAACCCCTAAATTACAACTAATTCGCACATAGTACCTTTTTAATGGCAATTATAATAATTTTTAAAAAGGTTTACAAGATGTTACTTTATGGTTATATATATCTATAAAGTAATATAATAACTAAAATAAAATAGGTATATTATGAGTATAAGAATTAATGGTATTTTAGAAGTTAGTAAAATTGCTTTTAATCAATTAGCAGCAAGACTTATGGGTGAACAAGATTTTAACCCTATAAATCCTCAAGACGATGGTTGTTTTTATCATAAAAGTACATTAGTAAAATTTTTAGATGGTTCTTTAGAATTTGATGAACTACCTACTAAAGAAGAATTAGATGAAGTAAAAAAAATTCTTGAATTAATGGAAGATAATAATACTTTGTTTTTATATATAAAGTAGATTATTTAATATTTTATATCATATTAATATTATATTATATATTATTATATTTAAAATTAATATAATAGGTTGTGATATGTATAATCCTTGGAATCTAATTCACTTTATAAAGGGTAGAAAGACTATTGAAAATGAAAATTTAATAAATAAATTTTCTACTAATCAGGAACAAAAGAAAAGAATTATTCTAATGCTTTTAATGTACTTAGTACCTTTTGTATATATCTATCTTTGTTTAATAATTACTACAAATTTTGAAATATTTCATATAGAAAATCGTTTAGTTATATATATACCATCAATTTTTATATTTTTTTACATTAAGTATTTAAGAATCATTAATGAACGAGATTTAATTAGTATATGTAAACAAAGAAGTAACTCTAAAACAAACATTAAGGATAAATGATGAAAAACTTATTTATTCTATTACTTTTATCTTTTAATTTATTTGGTGCAAATTATATTAATGAATTCCCAACTTATACTTATGGAGATATAAGACCTATTGCTGCAATTTATAATTCTATTGCAATGATAACAAATAGTGATATATATAAGAACTTAATACAATTAGCATTATTGTTTTCAGTTGTTAGTATTGGATGGTTGTTAATTTTCAATAAAGATTTAGTATCTGCTTTAAAAGGTGGATCGTTTACTATTGGAACAGTTGCAGTTATGTTAGTTCCTGTAGATGTACACTTAGTTGATAAAAGATTAGATAAAGGATTAATTACCAATTATTATCATGATAATACTTTGGGTTATGAAAAGATATCTAATGTACCTTGGTTAATTGCTCTAACTCCTTCTATAGCTACCACTATAAGTTCTGATTTAATTGAGCTTTCAGATCAGGCATTTAAAGGTAATACTGTAAATTATGCAGGAATGCAAGATATTGGTAAGTTGGGTTTTTCAGATTTAGGTTATAACAAACCTTATGATATGCTAAATAAAATCATTGATAAATATTCCTTTGATGAATTGGGAACATTAGATGCTTCAAATTTTAAAAGAGATTTTAAAATATATTTAGCTGATTGTGTAATTCCAAAAACAGTAAGTAATACACAAGCAACAACCAAACTTATCAATCCAGACAAAGATATTTTTAGTGCTCTTTCACCAATAGAAATAGGATTAACAAATACAGATGAACTAAGTAAAAGAGATGGTACTATCACAGATTGTGTTTCTTTCTATTCAGAAATAATGAATAATTTAAAAGGTTTAACAACTGATACTTATACAACACTTTCAAAAATTGCAGGTACTCCTGATATTAAACAATTAACTGGCTTTGAACATATAATGTTAGCAGATATTCAATCTACTGTTTTTTCAAATACTACAGAACAATTAGCTATTTATGCTCAAAATATTGCTGCAACTCCTTTGATAAAAGAAGTTATGGAGAGTTATTATAGAGGAACTAATGTATCTGGACAAGAAGTTGCTAATCAAATTACTGCAGCTAAATCAAGTGCATCATTACAAACTCAAGGACTTGGGCAATTTAAATGGATGGCACAAATATTACCATATGCTATGCATTTTTTGTTTGGAATTGTTTTAGCTTCATCAATATTTACACTTATCATGATATTAGGTAGAGGTACATTTCATGGAACAATTATTGCAAAAAACTATTTTGGTGGATTTATACAGTTTGAAGCAATTAGAGTAGCATTATCTATTGTGAATAATCTAACAATGTATTATGCAACAATTAATGCAGCAGATAAACTAGTTGAATTTGGAGGTAATCCATTAGCAACTACAAAAATACCTGCATATTTAGATTATATAGCAACTATGGAAGGGGTATCTGGAATTTTAGCAATTAGTGCTATATTTTTAATTCCTGCAATTGCAATGAAAGGAGATGTTGCAAGTATTGCAAGTTCTATGCAAGGATTATCAGGTAGATATGTAGGAAATGATGTAGAAACTGCAAGAGATGCTGTTTCAAAATCATCTGCAAGACAAAGAGCAGTTGGTAACATTATGAATGATGAACAAGCAATGAAAAAACTTGATCAAATGGGATTATCTGTTCCAAAAGACAGAATGCCTTTAGAATATTATAATGCTGTAACAAATGATTTAGCAAATATGAGTGCAGGAATAGGAAATATGTTATCTCATGACAATATGAATAATTTTTCAAAAGGTACAGTTGCAAGTACTGTTTCTAAAGTTGCAAGTACTGCGGGATATGGTTCTTCAGTTAGTATGGCAAGTGCTGAAAGTGTATCATATCAAGATGGACAAGCACAAGGTTATCAAACTAATGCTACAGAAAAATATAGAAGTAAATCAAATTGGGATGCAAATAGTGTAGGAACAGGTAGAGCAATACAAAGTGTAGGTAAAGATTTATCAACAATGGCTACAACAGATTTAGCTTCAAGTGATGAAGGTTTCTCAAGTTTTGCAAAGGGTTCATATAATCAAGGTGCAATTTCAACAGCTAAAACGCAAGGAGCAGGTGGACTTAATTTATCTACTGATGATTTAAATAAAATAGGAGATACTGTAAAAGCTTCAATTCAAAGTGAAATAGGAAAAGGGGCAGGAGTTCAAGAGAACTATAAAAAATATGGAGAAAATACATATAGAGATAGTGCTGAATATGGAGAACGAAGTGGTATGGCAAAAACTATGGAAAAATTAAAAGCACAAAATGGAATTGATAATGCAGTTACAATTGATGCAAATGAAAGTATGATGAAAGCATATCAACAAACAGGTTCAGTTGAAGGAAATATGGATGCATATAGTAGAAGAGCTAAAGGTTCAGGTAGAACAATGGGAGAAATTATTGAAGCTCTTTCTAAAGATTTAAGTGAAGGTAAAACTAGTTCAGATATCGCTACAGTTGATTATGCTAATGCAAATGGTGGATATGTAAATTTTATGGTTAAAAGTGCAAATGAGAAAATATCAACTTCAATTGCTACATTGGATGGTAAAACAGGTTCTATGATAGATGAATCAGGAAAATTAACTGAATCAGGAAAAGCAACTGTTACTCAAATGAGTGAAGGTAAAGCAAAATCAGATATAAGAACAGTTTCAGAATATAATAAAAATTATAGTGGTGGATATGTTCAGGCACAACTTGATAATGCAAGTATTAAGGCAGGGCAAGACATTAGTAATATTGATGCACAAAAAGATAAAGGGTTTATAGATAATGATGGAATGACTGAAAAAGGAATGGATGCGTATGGAATTAGACCAATAGAACAAGCAAACGCATTAGAAGGTATATATAATACTTTTTATGGAAAGAATTCACAAACAGCAGCAAATAATGTCGTAAATGAATTAAAAAATGCTTCAAAAAGAAGTGCAAAAATGGAAGCTTCTAATCTCGCAAAAGATTTAAAATTAGATGAAGAAAAAACGAAAAACTTTATTGATAGTTATGTTCAAGAGAAGATGCAAGATGTTGATAAAAAAATGCAAGAACTTGGAATGTTGAATGATAAAGGTGAAGTGCAATCTGGTGATGCAATGGTTGGGGCACTTGCTAAAATGGGTTCAATGAATTATGCAAGTTCAAAAACATTGACTTTCGATGGAATGGATATTAATATGGGGATTGATAGTTCAACAGGACAAGCAAAAATACATAAAGCAAATGCAAGTAGAGATGTATCTGCAGGAAATTCAGACAATTTCAATTCTTTAAATAGTTCTATAACAGGAAATAAGAAAGAGAATTTTGATAATGTAGATGTTGAAAACAAGGGTGAGCAATTAAATTATGACCCACTGATTGATTTGGTTGGAAATGATGCAATTGGAGAAATTGCAAAAGGTGTTTTACAAGGTGCAGCAGTTCTTGGGGCATTAGATGTAGTAACTGGTGGGAAAGTTAGAGAAAGAATTAGTAATGCAAAAGAAAAATTTCAGAAAGCAAGAAAAGAAAAAGGTGGTTTTGTTAATGGAAAAGACTCTGATGGAAGTAATAAGTGGTATAATCCTGAAAATAGAACAGATGTGGAGGAATATCTTGATAAGAATAAAGGTTCTAAATCTTATTTAGATTTAGATCGTGATTTATCTGAAGGACGACCAGTGTCTCCTAGTGGGCCAAACATTCCCCAAAGTGATGCAACAACTAAAGCAACAACAAATAATACACCTGCCCAAACTAATCCTGTTAACATCTCAGACTCCTTAAATAATAATAACAATTATAGCACAAATAATAATTCGGTTCCAACAAATTTTAATGAAAAAAGTTTAAATGAACAAAAAAATGACCTTGTAAATAAAAATCCAGATGATTTGGCAAGAGAAACTTTTAAAAATCAAGCACAGATGAAGTTGAATAATAATCTTAATGAGTTTAGGGCAGGGAATATTGATGCACAAACTTTTGGAAAAAGAAATGCTGATTTATCATCATTTATGAGTAAGGTTAATAGTGGTGCAGATATCTCTATGAAAGATTTAAAAGGTGTAGATATTAAACCAACACAAGATTTACCAATAGAAACAAAAATGTCAAAAAACAATAAACCTTATGAAGTTATAGATACAAAAGGTTATGGAGAACAGTTAAAAGAAATAGAAGCTCAAAAAATTAGAGTTGCAGAAGAAAATTTAAGTAAGTTTGATTCTAATGGTAATCCAAAAGTAGAAGTCTTAGAAAATAGTACTAATAAAGAAATATCTAATGATATAGTTGATAATAATATTAAAGATATTGGTTCTAGTAACGAACAACTTACAAATAAAGAAATTGGTGAAAAAGATATAAAAGAAAGATTAAATGATAGAAGAAAAATTATTGATGAAGCTTATAAAAATGGTGAAATGAAAATTAATGAATATGAAAATCAAAAAACTAAACTTAATAATATTGAAAAAAGAATGGATGATGGTAAAACAATTCATACAAATAAACTAGAACAAGCAGGTATAAATACTAAAGATATACCACATAGTAATGGTGTAGTTGATATTGAGACATTAGGAAATAAGTTAAGTAAATCAAACATAGAACATCCAAAAATTGAGAATTTTATGACTGAAGCAGAAGCAAAAACTTCAGGTGCAATGGATATGTTTAAGAAAATTCCACTTATTGGTAAAGTTGCAGGTGTTGCTCTTGCAGGTGCAACATTAGCAGAGGCAAATGAAGCCTTCAATCAAGGGCAATATGCGAAAGCATTGTTTACTGCAACTTCAATTGCAGATGTAACGGGTGGTAGTGATTTAGCTCTTGCAACAATTGAGTCAAGAGAATTACAAAAACAAGCATTAGGAAATAGAACAATAACTGGAATTGGAAATGGTTGGCAAGATGATTTAAAAAATTCATCAATTGGAAAACAAATTACAGGAGCTTATGATTCGGTGAGCAATATGTTTTCAAATAATATAAGAAATGAAACACAGCAACAAGTTCAACCAAAAGCAGAACAAGTAAGTCAAATAACGACTGCACCAGTTCAACAAGCTAACCCAATAGTTGCAAATAACCCAATAGTTGCAAATAACCCAGTTCAACAGCAAATAACAACTGAAAACTTTGCTAATACACTAAAAGAAGGACAAGTAAGAAATGAATTAGGAAGCATATATAAAGAACAAATTGAACAAAGTCAATTAATGTCAGGGAATGAAGAACAGATGAAAAATCTTCAAATGATGGAAATGAGGAATAATTTGAGCAATGTTCAAGAGCAAATGAAAACATTTAGTGATATCAATATTTCAGGTGAAGAATTAGAACAATTAAAAAAGATTTAAAAAAAATGAGAATGAAAGTAGCTAATTAATAAGGATGGTTTCTATTTAAATTGTTACTAAAGAAGGAAATTGTAGAACTTATTTTTTCTACAATTTTTTCTTTGCCCATAGTTCAAAAGCTCTATCAGGAATAAAATATTCTCCATCTTCTTTATCTATATATTCTTTTGCAAATAGCTGATTTAAAGATGATTGCATTGATGGTCTTGAAATATTTTCTTCTCTTAATATTTTTTCAGAAAAAAGTTCTCTTTCATATTTTGCTAAAAGCTTAAAAGCTTTTTTTTGATTTGTACTAAAGAATTCAAAAAGAGATTTATAATGGTCATTTTTTGATATTAAAATAGCTTCTAAAATATTATTTACAAATTGTTCATCTATTTTCTCAATATTCTCTTTTTCTATATATATTCTATGAAGTATCATTTGTATTAATTTTGTTTCTTTTGCACTTAAATTATATATGTATTCTATTGTTTCTTTTGAAATATCTAAATGTTTTTTTGCATAATTAAAAATATCATCTAATTTTAAAGGTTGTAAAGACATAGGTGTTGCCATAGAATATAAAGGCGATTTGTAAGCAAATAAAGAGTTTAAAATATTTCTTTTTGAACCCAAAAATATATATGATATATTTTTTGCTTCTTGCATATATTTTCTTAAAATAGCATCAATTTTTACATCCTTAATATCTGCTATTTGTTGAAATTCATCTATTGCTAAAATTACATTTTTTTCTTTTGCCATTTTAAATAAAGCATTAAAAGAGTCTTCCATTAGTTCATCAAAACTTAAAGCTGTAGTTACTGCTCTTATTCCCATTTCTCCACTCTGAGGGTCAAAAGTTGGCTCTACTTTCGTTCTTTTAAAGAATTGCGTGAGTTTTAACATAGAAGACTTTATATCTCCTTTTTGACTTTTTGTTATGCCATCTAATAATAATTTTCCAAAATCTTCTGCTGTGATAATATTATAAATATCAATATAGATTACAATATAATCTTTACTTACTTCATCAAACAGATTTTTTATAAGTGTACTTTTTCCCATTCTTCTTTTTGAAAAAAGTAGAACATTTGAACTAGTCTTTATATGAGATTTTAATTCATTTAACTCTTTTTGTCTTCCATAAAAAAACTCTTGAGGAGCTATTGTTTCAAAAGGAAATGGAGTTTGCATAAACAACCTTTGTATTTAAATATAAATATATCTTTGTATTATATATACATTATTTAAAAATGTCAATAATTTATATTTAATTTTAAATATAGTTAATTATGATAAAAATTAATACATTTCTGATAATTATCAATGAGAAAATAACCCTTTTAAAATATTAATTTATATTAAATTAATAGTATATTATATATTATTATATATTATTTTTAAAAT